>JAFGPR010000055.1 GCA_016936095.1 Ignavibacteriales bacterium
AGTTAAACTAAAAACTCAAATAAATTTTCTAAAAAAATCAATTATTTGAAGTCTCTACAACATAAACTAATTTTTCAGAAGTTTCTTACAATTAATTAGATGATTTATTTACTAATAGTTTCAATTGTGTGGGCATTTTCTTTTGGATTAATTAAAGATAATTTAACTGGACTTGATTCAAATTATGTCTCATTTCTAAGAATATTTATTTCTTTTATTGTATTTGTACCATTTCTAAAAATTAAAAGTATCAAAATTAAGTTTTTAATTCAATTGCTTATTACTGGAATGGTTCAGTTTGGAGTTATGTATATTTCATATATTTATTCATTCAAATTTCTACCCTCTTATCAAGTCGCATTATTTACAATATTTACTCCGATTTATATCACTATAATAAATGATTTATTAAGACGAAGATTTTCTCCTAAAGTATTTAGTATTGCAATTCTAACTTGTTTAGCAACTGGGATAATTGTTTATAAAGATTTTCAAACTTCTAATTTAATTTTAGGTTTTGTTTTAGTCCAAATATCAAATATTGCATTTGCATTTGGACAGATTTATTATAAGAAGATTATGAGTGAGCATACAGAATATAAGGATAAGAATTTATTTGCTATTATTTATTTTGGTGCGCTAATAATAACTGCTACTGCTTCTGCAATAAGTGTTAATTATAATAATCTTTCGTTGCAATTTAGCCAAATTTTATCCATATTATATTTGGGAGTTATTGCATCGGGTGTTTGTTTCTTTTTATGGAATTATGGAGCAAGAAAAACTGATACCGGAACATTGGCAATTTTTAATAATTTAAAAATACCAATTGCAATAATAGTGTCACTTATAGTATTTAAAGAAAGTGCTAATTTGATAAATTTAATAATCGGTTTACTTATAATTCTTTTTGCATTATTTTATAATCACAGAATGCTTGAAGGTAAAAATAATCAACCCATAAAAAATCAACTTTAATATTATTATATTGCAACAAAGATTTTTCAAGTATTTGTGATTTGAGCTTAAAATGGAAAACAAAAAATATAATTCAACAATATTATTAAGCAATGCTTTATTTATTATTGGGATTGGTACTCTAATTTTATTCGCTTCATTTAGAAGTTCTGATATATCCAAAGTAGTTAACTACAACTTAAATTATTATCAGATATATTCACCTGTAATTCCAGACACAATAAGTTTTTGTGGCGAATCTGTACCGTTAAATAATTTCGATGTTCGCGAAAGATTGGACAAAGAGTTGATTGTAAATATGTATAGACATTCTGCGACTATTCAATATCTCAAAAGAGCAGCAAGGTGGTTTCCATTGTTTGAAGAAATATTGAAAGAGAAAAAAGTACCCGAGGATTTCAAATATGTGGCAGTTATCGAGAGTGAATTACAGAATGTAATTTCTCCTGCAGGAGCAACAGGTTTTTGGCAATTTATGGAAGGTGCTGCTCTTAAGTATGGTCTAGAAGTTGAAGATGAAGTTGATGAAAGATATAACATAGAAAAATCAACTTATGCAGCGTGTGATTATCTAATCGATGCATATAATAAATTGGACAGTTGGACATTATCAGCTGCGTCATATAATATGGGTGTTGGTGGTATTAAAGAGAAAATGAATAAGCAACAGACAAAAAATTATTATAATCTATGGCTAAATCAGGAAACTTCAAGATATATTTTTAGAATTTTAGCAATAAAAATAATTTTTGAAAATCCAGAAAAATATGGTTTTTATATGAAAGAGAATGATCTTTATCCACCACTTGAAACTTTTGGGATAGAGATAGATTACTCGATTGAAGATTTACCTGCATTTGCAAAAAAGATGGGAGTGTCTTATAGAATGTTAAAGTTGCTTAATCCTTGGTTAAGAAAAGATGAACTAAAAAATAAATATAGTAGAACTTACAAAATCAAATTACCTAAAATTGGAACAGTTGAAGAAATTCCAGATAATCACTATTGATTCTCAGAGAAGGATTTTACTCTTTCTATCAGGGTTTTAATATCTTTAGGCAACTCAGAATCAAATCTTAAAAATTTCTTACTTTTCGGATGTACAAATCCTAATGTCTTAGCGTGTAATGCTTGACGATTTATTATTTTTAATAAATTTTCAGTGGTTTGTTTTATTTTTGTGATGTTAGTTCCAACACGAATCGTCCTACCCCCATATGTCGGATCACCGAAGATTGGGTGATTTATGTAAGACATATGAACTCTTATCTGATGCGTTCTTCCAGTCTTTAAATTTAATTTAACAAGTGATAAGAAATCATATTCCTCAAGAACTTCATAAAATGTATGAGCATGTTTTCCTGAATCTTTGCTTACTGTAAATATTTTCCTATCTTTAATACTTCTTGCAATATTTCCGATCACCTCTCCACTTTTTCCTTTAAATAAGCCCCAGCAAAGTGCCCAGTATTCACGTTCAATTGTATGAGCAGAGAATTGTTTGGCTAATTGATTGTGTGTCCACTCATCTTTTGCTATAAGTAATAAACCACTTGTATCTTTATCTAATCTATGTACAATACCTGCTTTACTCTCATCACGTAAATGGCTTAATTTATTTACATGATATAGAAGAGCATTTACTAGTGTGCCCGTATAATTTCCACAAGAAGGATGAACTACCATTCCTGCGGGTTTATTTATTACTAACAACTCTTCGTCTTCGTAAATAATATCAAGAGGAATGTTCTCTGGTTCATTTTTCTCAGGTCTTGGAGAAACTGGAATATTTATCTCAATTATATCATTTGGATTGATAAGGTAATTTGACTTTGCAATTTTCCCATTTACGGAAACACATTCTGCTTTGATAAGTTTTTGAACACGTGAACGGGTTGCTTGCTCGAGAGATTTTGTTAGGTATGTATCTAATCTTTCCTTTGTCTTACCCGGTTGAATAACAAACTTATATTTCTTTTCAGTGATAATGTTACTCATTATACGTCAATAAGCTGGAGCAAATAATTATTCTGTTGATAAATCTTCACTGTCCTTTTTTTCTATATTAATTATTTCAATTTTTTCATTAGTTGTAGTTTCAAGTATTGCTGGTTCTTTAACCTTATGTGATTTATGATGAAAAATAATTAACATAAATACACCAATCGTAACAAAAGCATCTGCAATGTTGAAAATTGGCCAACGCTCATAAGTATGACCGAAAAGAGTAAAGTCAAAGAAGTCAATGCTGATGAAGTCAACTACTCTTCCATAAAAGACTGAATCATAGCCGTAAATAACCCCGTAAAATGTACGGTCGATTAAATTGCCAATTGCACCACCAAGTATAAAAGCAATTGCAAGTTTATAAGGTAATTTTCTATCTTGTATTTTAAAAATGTAATAAATTAAAGCAATACTTGCGATAATAGAAAATATTGATAAAAACAGCTTTGCGGATTCACCAAAATCTAAACCAAATGCCATCCCTGGATTCTCAACATAAGTGAATTTTACCAAGCTTCCAATAATATCAACACTTTCACCATAGTTCATTCCCGAAAAATTAATATCGAGAAATGGAATTGAAAAACCTTTAACAAATAGTTTTGTTAATTGGTCAGCAATAACAATACATAGTGAAACAAATAATATTCGCACAACTCTTCCTAATATTTGATTAATAGTTCTTTTTTTCAGCCATCATTTCTTTTATTTCTCGACAATGCTGTGTGTGAGGAACTGCAATTAATCTTTCCTTTGGAATTAGAGGGCATGTCGGGCAGAGATGTTGCGGTTCGTCAATACATTCAACGCAAATACCGTAGGTTCCTTTTTCAATTCTTTGAAGTGCTTCTTCTAAATACCCAAGGAATTTATTTTCACGTTGTGCCCATAAATACAATTTTTCACGTTCTTGTGCATCTGTTCCTTGTTCTGCCATATGTAATGAATAAGGTGAATTTTCATTTACATATTCACCTGTATTCTGATCATTCATTTGGTCTTTAAGTACTTGCAATTGTTCAATTATTTCATTCCTTTTTTCTAGAATTATTTTTTTAAACATAGCAAGGTCTGCTGCCGAATAACCTTTAATCTTTTTTACTTTCTTTGTCGGAGATACCACTTCAACAAGTTTAGTCTTAGTACCTTTAACAGTACTCGTTTTTTTTAAAGGAGCGGATTTTTTAATTGGGACTACTTTTTTTGTCGATACTTTTTTCTTTGATGTAGTTTTCTTTTCAATCTTTACAGTTTTCTTCTTAATGGGTTTTTTCGGTTTTTTTCCCGGTGTTTTTTTCTTTGCCATTGTAACCTCTATTTATTTTTTTTTAATTTTATTTATTTCAATTTTACACATAAATTCTCCAAACTGAAATTTATTTTCTGAATTATCATTAATTGTATCTTGAATAACTGAATCAGCTAATGTCTCATTCTTAACGTAAGAAATATGGTTGTTAATATAATAAAAAAGTTTTTCATCTGCATCAACTTTTATTGAAATTCTGTCAATTATATCGAAGTCATTATCTTTTCTTAAATTCTGGACACGATTAACGAATTCTCTAGCATATCCTTCGGATATTAATTCTTCTGTTAATTCAGTATCGATAGCCACAGTAATTCCACTATCAGATTCGATAATCCATCCTTCAATTTGATTGCTGATGATTTCAATGTCTTCCAATTTTATAGTGACATCTGTATTCGCAATATTTAAATTTATAAAACCATTTTTTTCGATCTGTTCAACTTGGTTTTGCTCAAATGATTTTATTTGGTTAGCTACTTGCTGAGCTATTTTCCCATATTTCGGACCTATTGACTTGAAATTAGGTTTTGCACTTTTTTTAACCAATGAAGAATCGTCCTCAAGAATAAGCAATTCCTTAATATTTATTTCTTCAAGAATTATATCTTGCATTTTTTCGACCGATCGTTTTTTTGAACTGTCAAGAGCGATCATTATTCTTTTCAAAGGTTGTCTGACTTTAAGATTTGTTTTTGCTCTGATAGTTCGTGCAAGGAATACGATCCTTTGGGCAATATCCATTCTTTCTTCAAGTTCACCATCATAATAATTTATTGAAGGATATTTATTCAGATGGACTGATTCCCTGATTTTCTCTTTTGAAACAATTTTTAAATTCTGATAAATTTCTTCAGAAATAAATGGTGTAATCGGAGATATCAATTCCGAGATTGTAAGTAAGCATTGATATAAGGTTTGATATGCACTTAATTTATTCTGGTTCATCTCAGATTTCCAGAATCGCCTTCTATTTCGTCTGACATACCAGTTTGATAAATGATCAATTGTAAAATCAGATACAGTGCGAGCAGCTTTTGTCATGTCATATACATTCATATACTCTTCAAACGTTTTGCATAATGAACTGAGCTTAGAAATAATCCATCTATCAATTTCAGGTCGTTCGCTATATGGGATAAATTCTTTATTAAAATCAATATTATCAATGTTTGCATAGAGGGCGAAAAAGGAATATGTATTGATCAAAGTACCAAAGAATTTTCTCTGTACTTCAATAATTCCATCCTCGTCAAAAAGTGTTGGACGCCAAGGTGGACTATTTATTATAAGATACCAACGAGTTGAATCAGCACCGTATTTATCAAATAACATAAACGGGTCAACAGTATTACCCCTTGATTTCGACATTTTTAATCCTTTTTTATCAAGAATTAGTTCGTTGACCAAAACATTTTTATATGCAACATTATTAAATAATAATATCCCGAGTGCATGTAGAGTGTAAAACCAACCACGGGTTTGATCGATACCTTCGGAGATAAAATCACTTGGAAAATTCTTTTCAAATAATTCCTTATTTTCAAATGGATAGTGGAGCTGAGCAAAAGGCATTGCTCCAGAATCAAACCATGCATCAATTAATTCGGGAGTTCGAGTATAAACTTTTCCGTCTTTTTCAAATTTTACTTCATCAACGAAAGGTTTGTGTAGATCAATTTCTTCAATTTCTTTAACGCTGATTCGTTTTCCATCTTTTTCAATAAAACCCTCTTTCAATTCTTCAATACTACCAATTGCAAACATATCACCATCTTCGCTAATCCAAATTGGTAAAGGGGTAGCCCAGAATCTATCTCTTGATAAAGCCCAATCTTTATTTTCTTCAAGCCAATTACCAAATCTTCCAGTACCAACTTCTTTAGGGAACCAATTAATTTGTTTATTCAATTCAACCATTCTATCCGCAACTGATGTGGTTTTTATAAACCAGGATTCGCGTGCGTAATAAATCACAGGAACATTATCGAATCTCCAACTGAAAGGATAGGAATGGACAATTGTTTCCTTTTTGTAAAGTTTACCTTCGCTTTTAAGTTTATCAATTATTCCATTATCAGCATCTTTAACAAACTGACCTGCAAAGTCGGTAATTTCTTTTGTAAAGAGTCCGTTCCTGGTAACTGGTTGTAAAAATGGAAGATCATATTTTTTCAACATCTCATAATCATCTGCACCAAAAGCAGGAGCAATATGAACAATTCCAGAACCATCTTCTGTACTGACGAAATCTCCTTCGATTATGTAGAAACCTTTTTTATCAACAGGTAAGTAATTTAAAAGTTGTTCGTATTCTTGATCGGCTAGATTTTTCCCCTTATATCTTTCAACTATTTCATATTCATTTATAATTACAGACAATCTTGACTCAGCCAAGATAAAATATTTATCATCAGTTTTAATTTTCACATAATCAATCTCAGCACCCACTGCTAATGCGACATTAGAAATTAATGTCCAAGGAGTTGTAGTCCAAACAAGGAAAAATGTGTTTTCATCTTGTGCAATTTTTGATTTTTTCAATTTCATCAAAACATAGACAGATGGATCCTTTGTTTCCTTATAACCGAGAGCAAGTTCGTGTGAGGATAGAACCGTTTCAGAACGAGGGCATTGGGGAACAATTTTATAATCTTTGTATATTAATCCCTTATCAAATAAGTTTTTTAAAGCCCACCACAAAGATTCGATGTAATCATTAGTACAAGTAATATATGGGTGTTCCATATTAATCCAGTAACCCATACGGTCTGTCATCTTTTCCCAAAGATCTAAATATGTAAAAACTGAATTTTTACAGGCTTGATTATATTTTGCAACCCCATATTCCGGGATTTCACTTTTATTTTTAATACCTAAAGTTTTTTCGACTTCAATTTCAACTGGTAATCCGTGTGTATCCCAACCAGCTTTACGTAAAACTGTATAACCCTTAAGTGTTTTGTATCGGCAGATAATATCCTTTAGTGTTCTTGCCATAACATGGTGAATACCTGGTTTTCCATTTGCGGTCGGTGGACCTTCATAAAAGACAAAATGCTTACTATCCTTATTTGTTTTTAATGATTTCTCGAATATTTTGTTATCATTCCAGAATTTTAATATTTCTTCTTCAACTTTTGGATAACTGTAATTGTTCTTATACTCTTTAAACATAATTTGTTAATAGACCTATTTGTAATTATTCTTTATTTCCAAAATTTCTTAATATTTCTTTCTCAGTTAAAATTAATTGGTTTAATTCATCCTCGATTCTACTTTTTGCTATTTTAATTTCTTCTAGTTTAGCTTCTGCTTGTTGTAATATTTTCTCTGATTTAACTTTTGATTCGCTAATGGTTAATTCAGCCTCTTTTTTTGCGTTAGGTATTGTTTTCTGGACGAGATCAATTTTTATATTTAATTTTTCATTTTCTCTTTGCGATGCAATTAATTCAGGCACAACCATACCGAAATATCCGATTGCTCCTAAATAAATATTGCGTAATGAGTATAAAATCAAATTTTCCGTTGAAGGATCATTTACATGGAAATAATCTCTGAAAAAGGATATAAGCATCACAGTAAGAAAAACTGTTGAAACAGATACAGCGAAAACAATCTTACCACCGTATATCCATCCGAGCGTTTTATCAATCAACCATCCACATGCAAAACAAAAAAATGAAAGGACAAACCAAATCGAGAAATTCTGAAATTCTATATCAAATAGGTTTGTACTTAAGAAATTGCTTGAGAAAATTAAGACAGCAAGTAAAACTGGTGTTGCGTGTAAAAATATTTTTTTCATAATTAAATTTTTCTTATTAGTTCTTTTACAATCAAAGCCATCTTGGGTTCAGCAGAATTAGCTGCAGCAATTATATCTTCAAGTTTTGCCGGTTCTAATGCATCAGGAAAACATTCGTCTGCAATTATACTAATTCCTAATACCTTTATTCCCATATGATTTGCAACAATATTTTCAGGTATTGAGGACATACCAACTACGTCAGCACCGATACTACGAAGGAATCTATATTCTGCTTTAGTCTCTAAATTTGGACCAGTAAGTGCAACGTACACACCTTTGTGAAGATGAATCCGATTATCTAATGCAATTTCTTCAGCCATTTTGATTAAACCCATACTATAAGGTTCGCTCATATCCGGAAATCTTGGTCCAAGAGCATCTTCGTTTTTCCCAATCAGGGGATTATCACCAAGTAAATTTATATGGTCAACCATTAACATAATATCACTTCTACGATAAAGAGGATTTAGTCCACCACACGCATTGGAAATAATGAGAGTTCTAACACCAAGAAATTTCATTACGCGGACTGGATAAGTAATTTGTTTCATAGAATATCCCTCATAGTAATGAAATCTACCTTGCATCGCAACAATATTTTTTCCGCCAATTTTTCCGAAAATTAATTTACCTTGATGAGATTCAACTGTCGAAAGAGGGAAGTGGGGGAGATCAGAATATTCAATTTCAATTTTATCTGTAATTTCATCAACTAAACCACCAAGTCCAGTACCAAGAATTATTCCTATGTCATAGTCTAATTTAGTCTTTTGTTTTATTATTTCTAATGTTTCATTAATCATTTTTAATAATTCACTCATAAATTATCCTCAGGAAAATCTTCAACTATAATAAAATTATTATCCTCTACAATTTGTTTTTTTCCAGGTTCAAGTTTAATTGTTTCGGTTCGGATTTCTTTCTTTTCTGAATTATTTTTATCATTTCCTAAATTAACTTCAATTACTTTTTTGTTTTCATGTAATAGTTTTTCTTGGGTTTGAACAATAGCTTTAATTTTAGCAATTAACAAATTCTTTTCCTCGTTCAATTTGATAATAACTTCATTTAATTCATTCAATTTATTTTGTGCATTGTCCAGAATTTGGGCTGCTTTTACCTCAGCTTCCTTAATCATTAATGTGGTTTGCATTTTTGTCGATTCAACAGTTTTATTTGATGATTCTTGTGCATAGATTAGAGTTCTTTGCAAGTCTTTTTCAATTTGAATATAGCCATCAATTCTTGCGTTCATTTCTTCAACTTTCCCTTTCAGTTTTTCATAATCATATTGAAATCTTTCAACCTCATCAGCAAGTTTATCAAGAAAAGCTTTTACTTCATCAACATCAAATCCGCGAAAGGATTTACTAAATTCTTGATTCTTAATATTATATGGTGTCAACTTCATTTTACTTTTCTCCTAATTCCTTTCACCAAAGATGGCGGTTCCAATTCTCAATATTGTTGATCCTTCATCAATAGCAATCAGAAAATCATTTGTCATACCCATAGAAAGTTCTTTTAATTTTGTGCTATAATGTTTTTCAATTTTTTCTTTAAATATTCTTAAACCTTTAAATGAATCACGGATAATTTTCTCATCCTCAGTAAAAGGAGCCATAGTCATCAATCCTTCAACAGAAATATTCTTAAGTTTATAACAATATTCATATAATTTAAATATATCTTCTTCTGATGCGATCCCAAATTTTGATTCTTCAAGTGACGTATTTATCTGTAGAAGAATTTTTTGTTTTTTATTTATTGAATTAGCTTTATTGTTGATTTCATCTGCAATTTTAATTGATTCAACTGAATGAATTAGTTCAGCTGAGTCAATAACATATTTTACTTTATTCGTTTGAAGATGTCCGATAAAATGCCAATGTACCGGTTCCTTACATAATCCAACTTTCTGTTTAAATTCCTGAGCTTTGTTTTCTCCAAAATGAATCAAATTCGAATTATAGGCTTCATACAATTTTTCAATCGGTTGATTTTTACTAACTGCAACGAGTGTTAAATCATCGAAATTTCTTCCACTTGATTTACATCGCAGTTCAATTTTATCCAACAATATTTTAATATTATCTTTTATCAATTTTTAAGTTGCAAAAATAATAATATTTGAGAAAAAATTTATATATATTATAAAAAATAATAGGAGCCAAAATTAGCTCCTATTAAAGTAAACTTAGAAATTAGCCTTAACTACAACCTGTTGTTTCACCGCAAGTTAAACATTTTAAGCAAGTACCATTTCTTACCATTGTTGCACTGTTACAAGATGGACAAATATCTCCTGTATAACCTTTCTCCTTTGCGGAGATTATTTCATTTCGTTGTTCATTTTTTATTGTGGATGTGTTTGATTTATAAGAAAACGAATCTGGTTTTGTGTAGCTTTTAATAGTCGGGTCAAGTATTATTGTTCGTTCACTTACAATTTCTTCATCTTCAAATTCCGGTTCTGCAAGTTTAACTGATTTAGATTTGTCAATTATTGCTTGTTCATCTACATGTGAAAGGTCATTTCGACCCAAATATGTAACAGCCAACTCACGGAATATATAATCAATAACCGATGTTGATATTTTAATTTTATCATTTCCCGAAACAATGCCACTTGGTTCAAATCGAGTGAAAACAAATGCATCAACAAATTCCTCAAGTGGCACACCATGTTGAAGACCTAAAGAGATTGAAATAGCAAAACAATTCAACAAACTTCTAAATGCAGCACCTTCGCGATGCATATCGATAAATATTTCACCCAGTTGACCGTTCTCGTATTCACCCGTTCGAATGTAGACTGTCTGCCCGTTTATTTTTGCTTTCTGAGTATAACCAGTTCTTCTGTCGGGCAGTCTTCTTCTCTTAGCAATATATCTATGAATAATTTTTTCCGCAATTTTTACTATATCATTCTTTTCCTTGAGATCTTCAAGTTCTTCAAAGTCAATTTCATTTACACTGCTCAATGGTTGTGATAATTTTGAACCGTCGCGATAAATTGCGTTTGCTTTTAAGCCTAATTTCCAGGATTTCTTATAAATTTCCGATATATCTTCAATAGAAGCTGAGTTAGGTATATTAATCGTTTTTGAAATTGCACCTGAAATGAAGGGCTGGGCTCCAGCCATCATATTGATATGGGCATCGCTTCTTAAAAATCTCGTTCCACGTCTTCCACATTTATTTGCGCAATCAAAAACTGCATAGTGTTCGTGTTTTAGAAATGGGGCTCCTTCTATTGTCAATGTTCCACAAATATAATCGTTCGCAGTTGAGATTTCTTCTCTGGTAAAACCAAGTTCTTGCAGAATATTAAAATTGAAATCCTCTAGTTGTTCATCAGAAAACCCAAGAGTTGTTTTGCAAAAATTTTCGCCAATAGTATATTTATTAAAAACAAAATTTAAGTCATAAGCAGATTTTAAATTATTTTCTATTTTTAGTATAATTTCTTCTGTGAATTTCTTTGATTTTAGAGATTCAAAATTTATATACGGACAGCCATCTAATGTACCTGTTCCTTGTGCATAATTAATTATTTCTTGTGATTGTTCATTACTATAACCAAGTTTTTTTAATGCGAGAGGTATTGATTGATTAATTATTTTAAAGTAACCACCACCGGCAAGTTTTTTATATTTAACAAGAGCATAATCTGGTTCAATACCGGTTGTATCACAATCCATAACGAGACCGATAGTACCAGTAGGAGCTAAAGCAGTTACTTGTGCATTACGATAACCGTGATTATTTCCTAATCTTAAAGCAAGCTCAGAGTCTTCTCTTGCTGCGGCAAGTAAATCAGAAGGACAATACTTTGGGTTTATTCCTACAGGTAGTATTGACAAACCTTCATATTCTTCGTTTGGGACATTGTAAGCAGCTCGTTTATGATTTCTGATTACACGAAGCATCTCATCACGATTATTCTCAAATCGTGGGAAAGTTCCAAGTTTACTGGCAAGTTCAGCAGAAGTTGCGTAAGATCTCATTGTCATAATTGCTGTTATTGCACCGCAAATTGCATTTGCTTCTTTACTGTCATAAGCAATTCCTTGTTGCATCAATAGTGCACCTAGATTTGCGTGACCTAACCCAATTGTTCTGAAGTCATAACTTTTTTTAGCAATTTCCTTGCTGGGATATTGAGCCATTAAAACGCTTATGTCAAGAATAATTGTCCAAATATTTATTGCATGTCTGAATGATTCTATATTATAAGAATATTTTTCTTGATCAAAGAATTTTGTAAGATTAAGAGATGCAAGATTACAAGCAGTGTCATCGAGAAACATATATTCACTACAAGGATTAGATGCTTTTATCTCACCCTCATTTGGACATGTGTGCCATTCGTTGATTGTCGTATGAAATTGTAATCCCGGATCTGCACAAGCCCAAGCAGATGAGCAAACATCTTCCCATAAAACTTTTGCTTTTAGTTTCTTAAATGGTTTTGGTTTGCGTTTTTCCTTTACTGCATTTTTCTTTTCAGTTCTCCAACATAAATGCCATTCATCATCACGAATAACAGCTTCCATAAATTCATTTGTTACTCTAACCGAATTATTAGAATTTTGTCCGGATACAGTTGCATATGCTTCTGAATTCCAATCAGTGTCATATATCGGGAATTCAATCGAGTGATAACCAAGCCTTGCAAGATTAATAACTCTTTCAATATAATTATTGGGAATATTTTCTTTTCGTGCTTCAATTATTGCATGTCGTAATTTATTATTTGCGTTTTTATTAAATCTATCATTTTCAGGATGCTCATCATAACAAGCTTTCATTATTCTATTTAAATGTAAATTTAAAATTTTTGAACCGGTAACTAATGCTGCAACTTTCTGTTCCTCGTGAACTTTCCAATTAATAAATTCTTCAATATCAGGATGGTCAATATCGAGAGTAACCATCTTTGCAGCACGACGGGTAGTGCCACCTGACTTTATCGCACCAGCTGCTCTGTCACCAATTTTTAAGAAAGACATTAATCCCGAAGAAATACCACCACCACTAAGGGGTTCAAGATTACCACGAATATCAGAATAATTTGTCCCTGTTCCGGAACCATATTTAAATAATCTGGCTTCTCTTGTCCATAAATCCATGATTCCACCTTCTTTAACAAGATCGTCTTTTACTGATTGGATGAAACATGCATGTGGTTGCGGGTGTGTATATGCATCTGTGGATTCAGTAAGCACACCTGTAATCGGATCAACATAATAATGACCTTGAGAAGGACCGTTGATTCCATAAGCCCAATTAAGTCCAGTATTAAACCATTGAGGTGAGTTGGGAGCAACAATTTGATTAGCTAACATATAGATTGTTTCATCATAAAACGTTTTTGCGTCTTGCTCTGTGTCAAAATATTTATGTTTCCATCCCCAATATGTCCAAGTGCCTGCTAATCTATGAAAAACTTGTTTTGAATCTGTTTCAAAAGTATAATGTTCTTTCTCTGGTAGTTCTCTTAATCTATCGGTATCTGCTTCAGAAGATTGTAACCAAATGGGTACATCTTTTTCTTTCACTTTTCTTAACAGTTTCGGAACACCTGCTTTTCGAAAATATTTTTGAGCTAAAATATCTGTTGCAACTTGTGACCAGAAAAATGGTACAGATACATCGTCCATTTTGAAAACTATTGAACCATCTGGATTTCTTATCTCAGTAGTCCTTTTAACAAATTCAATATCTTGTAATGGTTCTTTATCTTGTGAGGTGTAAAATCTAGTAATTTTCATTGTGTGCTCCTTAATAAGTAAATTCAATAAGAGCAATATTTAATTAAATAATTAACTCTTTGATTAAAAAACAGTATTTTTTGAACGAAAAATAAAACAGATTGTTAATAGAAAATGTGGTTGTAAAAATAAGAAAAAAATCTTACTTATCAATACAAAAAATAAAAAAAATAAATTTTTATTGTAAAATATTACTTGACAATCCAAAATATTAAAATTAACTTGTAAATAGACAGGATTAAATCATAAATCCAACTTAACGAACATTTTCAAATAATCGAATAATTTAAAAAGTATAATAATAAAAAAAGCGAGTCAAATAACTCGCTTAAGATGCAAAAAAGTAATCTATTCACTTACTAATGCAGCAATCGCGGCAACATTAACAATATCATCTACTTTACAACCACGACTTAAATCGAAGAATGGTTTGTTTAATCCCTGAACAACAGGACCAACAGCTTCGGCTCCTCCTAACCGTTCTGCAATTTTATAACCAATATTTCCGGCTTGTAAATCTGGAAATACGAGAACATTTGCTTTCCCAGCAACGGTGCTATTTGGAGCTTTTTTCTTACCGATGGAATCAATTATAGCTGCATCAAATTGTAATTCTCCATCAACCTGAATATCAGGTCGTTTCTGTTGAATAATTTTTGTAGCTTCAATTACTTTATCGGCTAATTCGTGCTTAGCACTTCCTTTTGTTGAGAAGGATAGCATAGCAACAAGCGGTTCTTGTCCTGTAAGTTTTCTATGATTATCAGCTGTTGTTATTGCTATATCTGCTAATTGTTTTGCATCTGGATTTGGAACCACAGCGCAATCTGCGAATGAATAAAATTTTTCGGGAAATATCATTATAAAAAAGCTTGAAACAATAGAGATGCCCTCAGGCATACCGACACATTGAATACCTGCTTTCATAACATCTGCTGTTGATGCAAAAGAACCAGCAACAGAACCGTCAGCCATTCCTTCTTTCAACATCATTGCAGCAAAAAATAAATCTCTCTTCAATGTTTCGTGCGCTATTTCAATTGTCATCCCTTTATGTTTTCTTAGGTTATAGTACAAGTTTGAAAAGTCACTAAGTTTATCCGACTTTTCTTGGTCAATAATTCTGACACCCTGCAAATTTACTTTTAAATTTTTAGCATTTTCATAAATCTTGTCTTCATTACCAAGAGTAATTACATTTACTATTCCTTCAGCAGTCAAAATTTCAGCTGCTTTCAAAACTCTTTCATCGTGAGATTCAGGTAATATTATCGTTTTTTTGTTTTGTTTAGCTTTGCTTTTAATTTCATTAATTAAATTCATTGATGACATTTTTTCTCCAATTTTAAAATACTAATTCAAATTTATTAAACTTAAAATTTATATCCAAAGGAATTTATGTATGCTGTAGATAGGTTAAAGTCAAGTTTCTTCACATAATAAACACCAAAAACACCCAATCCTCCTTCGATGTTTGAATAATCCATTCTGTCTAAAATGACCGATAAACCTTCTGAAACTCCTACTACTGTCATATAATAAGGTGCTAATTCATTATTAAGAAGTAATAGCTCAAAAACAATTTTCTTTATCGTATAGTTTTGTTTATTCGGGTCATTTTTCGATATGTCTTGAAATGCTTTGTCAATCACACTTTGATAATAAATTATTAAAGGAAATTTAACAACACTTGGATAATATGGAACATACTCGTTATCTACAAGAAGATATTCGAGTGGTATAACTTGAGATTTATCCTTTTGAATACCATCTTCAAGTTTTTGATAATAAATTTTCAATCGGGGATAATAAACTAAGTTTTCCTTATCCTTATAATAATAATCCCATCGTATACCGACTTGTCCATCAACTTGTGGTATATCTTGGTCACTATATTGGAAATTAAAATATGTCAAACGTGGTGTTTTTGTGGCTGAATTTAAAATCTTTCCGTTAGGTAATATGATTTGCAATGTCATATTCTTATTTTCTTCGGGTCGGAAATTATTTAGGTAATAAAATCTAATAGGTGAGTCATATCTACTTGAATCTAAACGTGTTGTAGTCGAATCCTTGAATGTATAAGTTGAATCTTCATAAATAATATTAATTGTTGCACCTTCAAGTGAAGGATCAGTGGTATTTTCATAGGGATCCGAACTAGATACATCGTAGCTTTTTGATAAAGTTGCAGTTTGAAATGTTGTATCACCTGATAATATACAATAAGCTATATATTGCTCTTCAAATTTCGTTTTAGGATCAAATCCTTCTTCGCAAGAACTAATATATATCATAGATGTCATTAAAATAAATAGTTTAAGTATACTTTTCATAATTCAATCTTAATAGTTGCTGATGGTAAAAATGGTAACATATTAATTCTTTCATTAGTCTTTCGGTCGTAATAAAAGATATTTGCTCTGTCATATAAGTTTATTATACTAAAATCAAGATAAAACTTAAAAATATCAATTTGTATTTTCTTTGAAATATTAAAGTCTAATCTGTGATAGTCTGGCAATCTTCCCAAATTTTTATCTGCTAAGCTAATATAGGGTAGGTAAGGATCGAGGATAAAATTTTGAGCTAACGGATCTTGAAAATACAACTTATCATAATAACCAAGAATTTGTGTATATGGATATCCTGAATTATAAAACCATGCAAGACTTGTTTTCCATCCAGCACCAAGATTTAACTCAAATGAAAAATTTAAATTGTGACGAGAATCATATCGCGGATAATAGATTTCATCATATATTTTTTTGAAAGCCCAACTTAAAGTATAAGATGAGGTAATATTGATTGGATCTAGTTGATAGCTTAAAGTTGTCTCGAAACCATATGAATATCCTATACCAGAAACAAGATCTTTATCAGTTGGGAAAAATTTTCTTTCATTAACTGTCGAGAAATTATCTATATGTTTGTAATAAGTTTCTAAATTCAAAAAAAAGTTTTTAATAAAATTTGATTCTATTCCTACTATATAATGAATGGCTTGAGGAGGCTTTAAGTAATTTGGAGTTACTACCCAAGGTTCAAAAACAGTTAATATTTCATTCTCATCTGATATAGTAATTAATTCTTGATTATATACACCCCAAGCAAGTTTTAAAGCAACTTCTGGAATAAATCTATATGTTAGATTTATTCTTGGTTCAAAAAAATATTCTCCGGCAGTACCAGTGGCTAATCTTGTAAGATTTAAACGGCTCCCAAATTCTATTCCAAAATTTCCTAGACTCATCAACTTATATTTTGCATAAAGGCTAATACTTGAACCCTGAGTTTTTATATCTGTAAGAAAGCCTCTTTTATCTTCCAAATAAAGTTCAGAGGTTAATTCAGTAATTTTAAATCCTGCTGCAAACTCATCTTTTGAATCAAACATATAATTAAAATTAGCCTCAAAAGTATAGTCATTTATTTCATTATCCTGTATTCGTTTATTGCTATAATTAGGCTCTACTTTCCCTCTAAAATTACTGTTATAGAAACTAATTTCATAGAACAAAGGTACGTCTGTAACCTGATAATATTTAATACCCCAAATCTTGTTACCCCACCAGAAGTCTTCCTTAAATGGATCATCATAATTCAGAATATCTTTACTGAAAAAACCGTGTGCTATGAAATTTGCATTTTTGAATATTTTATTGTTTAAAAAATTTACTTTGAAAGATAAGTCGTAAAAGTCAATCGGGGTATTTTTATTATTAACAAATTTTTTAAGAATTTTATTAGAATAACTTTTTCTGCCTGTTAAGATAAAAGAACCGTCAGGTATCGGACCTTGCAACATAAATTTTCCAGTTAGTAAACTTGCACTGACTGAACCACTGTAATTATTACGATTACCGTCTTTTGTTATTAGTCTAAGCACTGAAGAAATCCTACCGCTAAACTCAGTTGGGAAGCCACCTTTGTAAAATTCAGCAGATTTTATCATTTCGGGGTCAACTACTCCAAACAAACCAAGTGAATGAAACGGACTATAAACAGGAGCATCGTTTAGTAAGACAAGGTTTTGATTACTTGCACCACCTCTTACAAAATATCTTGCTGAAACATCACCACTTGATTGTACTCCTGCAATATATTGCAATGAACGAAAAATATCTGTTTCGACTCCTTTTGGTAGGGTTTCAATTTCTTTAATTGTGATTAAGTTCA
Organism: Ignavibacteriales bacterium; assembly: GCA_016936095.1. Classification (GTDB taxonomy): domain Bacteria; phylum Bacteroidota; class Ignavibacteria; order Ignavibacteriales; family Melioribacteraceae; genus JAFGPR01. The sequence continues at coordinate 18,065 of JAFGPR010000055.1, forward strand.
AACTAACATCTATTTCATTTTCTAATTTAATCCTTTCGCCGGTTTTCTCAATTGTTTGCATTTCAAAACCAGTAGGGGAGAGATTAACATTTAATTCAGTAATTTTATTTCTACCAATAAATGCAGTCAAAGTTCTTGATCTATAACCTACATAAGAAACTATTATTGTATAAGTTTTATTGGCAGGAATTGAGGTTATTGTATAATAACCCTTTGAATCGGTTGCTGTCCCCTTATTCAATTCCTTTATTAGAATATTTGCGAATGGAAGCGCTTCTCTACTTGTTGAATCAACAACAGTACCTCTGAGTGTGCCTATCTCTTGAGAGAAGCATGCAATATTAAATAGAAAAAAGATTTTTACGCAAAAAAGAAATTTTAAACAAAATATTTTCACAGATTGACTTATGGAAGAATAATTATTAAATCTTAATTAAAATATTAATATACAAAAATAAAAAAAAGATTGATTAGTTTTGAATTATATATAAATCTCCTTTTTTAAATTTAGTTAAACCCCCGCCCATACTTGAAATCCAGACATTATCATCTTTATCAATGATTACTTTTCTGACATCATTTGAAGGTATCAAGGAATTACTCGGATTAAAAAAGCGTCTTTGATTTTGTGTATCAATTAATAAAAGCCCTCTATCGGTCGCGACCCAAATATTACTATTAGTTGAACTGGCATCAATATCTCTTACAGCGGTGCGCGCTATTTCATCATATATTTTATTCCACGAAATACCGTCAAAAATTGAAATACCGCCATATGTTCCTCCTGCACTTGACATAAAATGACCACAATATATTTTTCCATCTTCTGAAATATCAACACTTGATATTGAATTAAATAATAAGCTATCTGATATAGTATATATAGTCCAAATATTATTTTCAAGTTTCATTAAACCAGCAACTTCAGTACCCACCCAAATTACATCATTAACATCAATGGCAATATCTGATATTTGATTATTAGGGATATTTTTATTACTTGTATGATAGTGAATCCAATTAGTACCATTGAATTTATATATACCATTACGTGTGCCTATCCAAGCATTACCCTCACTATCAAAATCTATTGAAGTGACAAAATTATTATCAACATTTGTACTATAGTCTATCCAAGTTACACCATCATATTTTACAACTCCCATATAATTACAAATCCATAAGTTATTTTGATTATCTAATTTTAGGCATGTAATATTGTCAGAATGAAAGTTATATTGTTCTCCTTTATAATTTTCCCATTGTATATTATGAAATTTCAGTAAACCATTCATACTAGTTCCAATCCAAAAAGAATTTCTGCTGATATCTTCCAAAACGAAAGTTTGATAATCGTCTGGGCAATTAAAGTATTCTTTATTGTAAGTAATAAAATCAGTTGTGTCAATAAGATATGCTGTTATATTTGTTGTTTTTTGTGCTGATACATCGCAACTTATGACTCTATCTAAATGGAAATCTTTTTTGAATCTTATTAAATACTGTCCGGGAAAAAGATTAGTGATTGTAGATGGTGTTACTTGATTCGAATTTAATTCATTTACGAAAATATTTGCTTCAGAAGGTGATGATTTGCAATTAATGTTTCCAACTTGTTGAGGATCAGTATGGTAATCGTAAATAATAGTGCATATCGAATCATTACTAGTACGAACAGAAAAGCTTACATTCACGAATAATGGTTTTTTAAGAGTAATTTGATGTATTCCTTCATCAATCCAAATTAACGTGTCTGGTGTTTGTGAACCATAATTGAATCCATCAAGAAAAATTTGTGAGTTAGCAGGATCTGAAGAAACAAAGATCTTACCATTACCAATAATTATTTCTTCAGGTTCCGTACGAGACACATCTTCGTCACAAGAGTTAAATGAGAATAGGATTATTATAAGTAGAAACTTTAAAAATATAGAGAAAATTTTCATAATAACATGTATTTATTTTGGTTTTACATCTGATATTCCGGGTATATATCCAAAAGAGTTAATATAACTATGTCTTAGTCGGATAAAATAATAACCTACTGAATATGAACAGAAAATGCCTGTTCCTCCATTTATATTAGTAAAATTAGATCTATTCAAATTAATTGTATAGTTATTTAAAGAGTTTTTCTGAGCAGAATAATATTTAGATAAATTTTCGTCATAAGCAATAACTTCGGCAATGCATGAATAGATTATATAATTTTCTTTATTAGGATCACCTTCTGAAATTTCACTCATTGCGCGAGAAAAGGTCTCCATATCAATTTGCATTACCGATCCATAGATATTTGGATCAGAATATTTTGGATAATAAATACCATTTTTTTCAACATAATATTGAGGAACTTCTTTAATATGTTTTTGCCAACTACCATTTTCATATTTCGAGTAAACAATCGTGAATCTTGATTTGACATAAATGCTATTTTTTACATTTGTCCATTTAAGAGTAATTTTGTCATCGTCAGTTGATGGAATAATGGTATCACTGTTCCAACGATTAAATATTAGTTTTGATGGAGAATATGTAATACTTGATAACTTCCTTCCATTAGATAATATGATTTGGATTTCAAGTTCTTTGTCAACTGGTGGAGTAAAGTCGTTGTTTTCATAAAATATAACTGAACTACCATAACGTGAACTATCTTTTCGAGTGCCTGTTGTTTGTGTGAAGAATCTAATCGAATCACCATACCAAACTCTTATTGTAGCGTTTTCAACAGATGGATCGATTTTATAATTAATAGGATTTGGTTCGTTTGTAAAATAACTTTTTGTTAATATGAGTGTTTGATAATTAGTATCTCCACGTAAAATACAATGCATTACATATTTCTCATCATAGTCTGTGTACGGTTCAAATCCCTCATCACAAGAATTTAAAAAATTTAACAATACAAGCAATAAAATAAAAATATAAGTTTTCATATTTCTATACTCAATGTACCTGTTAATAAAAATGGTAACATATTTACTCTTTCACCAGTATCTATTTTATAATAGAAAATATTTTTCCTATCATAAACATTTAGAATGCTTATTCCCGCTTCACATTTTAGAAATGCAAATTCAAATTTTTTAATAAGACTTAGATCAAGACGATGATAAGTTGGTAAGCGTCCAATATTTCTATCCCCAAAAAGAGTAAAAGGGTAACAAGTACCGTATGTGTAATCTTTAAAATATGGGTCTTCAATAATAAATTTATCAAAATAGCCACTGATCTGAGTAAAAGGTAATCCTGAGCTGAATGTCCAAATCGAACTCATATGAAATCCATAACCAATATTTATATCAAAAAGTAAATTAACCGTATGTTTTGAATCATACTTTGGATAGTATTTCCAACCTTCAACTTCTTTGTAAGCCCAAGCAAGACTATATGCTGCAGATAGATTAATAAAATTGGTTGGATATTTTAAGGAAAATTCGACACCATAAGACTTACCTTTACCATCAACCAAATCTCTGTCGCCAGGTAAAATTTTGTTTTTATTAATAGCATGCAAATTAGAAATATCTTTGTAATATGTCTCAACAATGAGTTGCAACGGATTAAAAAAGTTTAATTCAACACCAAGTATATAATGAATAGCTTTTTCAGGTTGCAGGTAATCAGGAGTTACTATCCAAGGTTCGAGTAAAGTTATAATTTGTTCTTCATCTGCTATTGTTGTTAAATCTTGGATATATAGCCCATAAGCTGCTTTTAGAATACAACCTGGAAATAACGAATAATTCATACTTATACGTGGTTCGAAAGTATTACTGCCTGTTTTTCCTCCAACAATTCTTGTTAAATTTACCCTTGTACCTAAATCAATTCCTAAATTTTCAAATTGCATAAATTTGTATTTTGCAAATGCACTGATAATTGTTCCGTTTTTGCCAACATCTGTCATTAAACCAATACTGTTTTCGCTAATATATTTTGTTTTGATATCTTTAATATGAATACCAAAACCAATTTCGTTATTATTTTCATAAACATAAGTGTAATTGGATTTAATAGAAAAATCTGTAATTTCATTTTTTAAGGGTCTTACACTACTTAAATTTGGTATTATCTCACCCAGGAAATGGCTATAAGATAAATTAATATCAAAAAATAGTGGGCTATCACCAACTTGAAACCAATGAAATCCAAATAATTCATTATTCCATTTAAAATTTTCAATGTAAGGGTCTTCGTTTATTAGTTTATCATCACTAAAAAATCCATTTAATGTGATTTTACTTCCTTTGATAAAATCCGGATCAGAATAGTTAATTTTAAAAGCTGCATCATAAAAATCGAAGGGTATTTTTTCTTCGTTGTAAAATTTCTTGATCATACTTGTTGAATAACTTTTTCTACCGGAAATATAAAACGAACCATTTGGTATCGGTCCTTCTACAATTAACTTTCCAGATAGATAACTTAGTCCTGCTTTAGCTGAATAATTATTTCTATTACCGTCTTTTGAAATAATACTCAAAACGGAAGAAATCCTACCTCCAAATTCAGCAGGAAATCCACCCTTATAAAATTCAGCATTATTAATTATTTCAGCATCAATTACACTAAATAATCCTAATGCGTGAAAAGGATTATATAATTCAATACCATCTAATAATATTAGGTTTTGATTATTACTTCCTCCACGAACGTAATACTTTGCAGAAATATCTCCAGTAGAGCGAACACCTGGAAGGAATTGGAGTGATTTTAAAATGTCAGTTTCAATACCTTTTGGTAAAACTTCAATCTGCTTCATAACAATTTTTTCAAGTCCTATATCAGGATTGTTTTCCTGGGCTTCATTTTTACCAATAACTTCAATTTTATCAGTTTCATATACGGCAGGTGTCAAGGCAATATCTATATGGGTAACTTTGTTTTTACCGATATATGCAGAGATAACCTTTGATTTGTATCCGACATAAGAAAAAGTAACATCATATGTTTTTTCGCTAGGTATAGAAGATATTATAAAGTAACCTCTTGAATCTGTAGTGGCACCTGTGTTAAGAGATTTTATATAGACATTGCAGAATGCCAAGACTTCTCCATTTGTTGAGTCGGTAACAAGCCCTCGTAATGTCCCTATGTTTTGAGAATGTAAGTTTAATAACGGTAATAAAAATAGAAATGTCAGAAAGAATTTTCTTAGGTGCATTTTTTCTTTAGTAAATTATAGAATATTTATTTTGAATTCTAATTTTTAAATGTTTATTTTAGCAGTGAAAATTTTATATAAATAAAAGTTTACAAATAAAAATTATTTATTATTTCAAATATATGAATTTTTATTAAATAATAATTCATATATCAAGTAATAGATAAATTAAAAGCTAAGCAAAAAGGTTATTAACCTATTTTATTTAATTAACAAATAAGAATTTTATCTTCTGATTATTTAAATAAAGTTATGCGAATAAAATTCGTACGAGGGAAAATATTCGCATTTATTCTTGTTCAAAATCAATTAAAATTATTTTTACTTTTTATAGCTTATTATTATGTCTTTATCTGATGAATTAATTCGTAAAATACTTAAATGGTCTGGAATAGTAATTGCGGTTGCAGTCATTTTTTATTTTGCTTATGTAGTACTTGATATTATTATTATTCTGATTATTTCATTATTAATCGCAATGATATTTGATCCCCTTGTTGGCTTACTTGAGAAATATAAATTCAATCGTTTTTCAGCTGTGGTTATTGTTTTTACAATTGCAGGCACAATAATCTATTTTGCACTTTCAATCTTTATCCCTAAAATTTCAAATCAATTAAATAGTATTTACGAAAGTATCAGCAAAGAAGAAATAAGTCAACTTTTTGCACAGATTGAAAGTGAAATAAAAAATTTATTTCCATTCCTTGAATCTATCGATCTTGGGAAACAGCTAGGAAAAATCTTTTCAGATATAATAGTCGATTCAATTAATAATATGAGTAATATTCTATCAAGTATTTTTTCAATTATTATTCTTGCAGTTCTTGTTCCTTTTATTACTTTCTTTATTTTAAAGGATAATAAACAAATTTTAAAAGGTCTGGTTAATATTGCTCCTAATAGATATTTTGAAATGACATATTATGTAATAAGAAAAATTCGTAGACAATTAGGTCGCTTTGTCCGGGCTTGGATTTTTGATGCTTTTTCTGTCGGACTTTTAAGTGGAATAGGTTTAGCAATTTTAGGAATTAATAATCCAATTACGATTGGTGTGGTTGCAGGAGTAGGGCATTTAATTCCTTATTTCGGTCCAATCATTGGAGGTATCCCGGCTGTAATTGTTTCTGTTCTTCAATTCGGGAACTTATCAATGATTTTACCGATTATTCTGATGTTCACGATAGTTTATATCATTGATAACGGACTGATACAACCAAATGTTTTCGGTAAGAGTACTGATATGCATCCATTAGTTATAATTATTTTAATTATTTTTGGAGGACAATTATTTGGTGGATTAGGCATGTTGTTAGCCGTTCCATCAGCTACAGTAATACGAACAGCTTTTCAGGAAATTTATTTTGGTTATAAAAACTATAAAATTATTCACGTTTAAATTAAACTAACAATATAATTAAATGAAAATACAATTTATTGGTGCTGCTCAAACTGTTACTGGCTCGATGCATTTAATTCAAGCCAATGGGGTAACATTTCTTCTTGACTGTGGACTATATCAAGGAAAAAGAAAAATAGCTTTTGAATTAAATAGAAATTTCGACTTGTTTAATCCAAAGGATATTGACTTTGTAATTCTATCCCATGCACATATTGATCATTCAGGTAATTTACCGACACTAATGAAAAAAGGATTTAGTGGAAAAATTTATTCAACTTTCGCAACTAAAGACCTTGCTCAAATTATGTTGCTTGATAGCGCACATATTCAAGAGAAAGATGTTATGTATGTAAACAAGAAACGAGCAAAACAAGGGAAGAATTTATTTGAACCACTATACCAAATCAAAGATGCAGAAAATGTTTTAAAGCAATTTGTCGGCATTGATTATCACGATGAATATGAAGTTGCTCAGGGAATAACGTTTACATTCTTTAATGCAGGACATATATTAGGTTCAGCCTTAACATTCTTGAAGATTCAAGAGAATGGTAGAATTGTCAATTTAGGTTTTACAGGTGATTTAGGCAGACCTAATATGCCGATTATTCGTGATCCAGAGAAAATGCCAGATGTAGATTATTTGATTTCTGAAAGTACTTATGGTGGAAAAACACACGGAAAATTTGAAGAGAACGAACTTAAATTAATTAATATTATCAATAAAGCATATTCTAAAAAATCGAAAGTAATAATTCCCGCTTTTAGTGTTGAAAGAACTCAAGACATTATTGTTACTCTGCATAAATTATTTGATGAAAATAAAACTTATAAAATTCCAATTTATGTTGACAGTCCTCTTTCTGTTAATGCAACGAAAATATTCAGAGAACACCCAGAGTGTTTTGATACAGAGACAGCAAAATATTTAGTTGAGAATGAAGATCCATTTGGCTTCAGTCAAATAAATTATATTACTTCAGTAGAAGAATCAAAAGAATTAAATAATATCCAAGGACCTATTATTATTATTTCAAGTTCAGGTATGTGCGAAGCAGGAAGAATACTGCATCATCTTGCTAATAATGTCGAAGATGCTAATAACATTATTTTATTTATTGGCTATCAGGCTATAAACACACTTGGTAGGAAAATGAAAGACGGCACAGAAATAATTAAAATTTTTGGCGAAGAACATCCCCTTAATGCTGAAATTATTGAATTGGATGCTTTCAGTGCACATGCTGATGCAGAAGAATTAATTAATTACTTAAATCAATTTGACAAAGAAAGACTTATTGAAATTTATCTTGTCCATGGCGAACTTGAACGGCAAAATATTTTTAAGGAAGAATTATTGAAAAATAAATTTAATAAAATATCAATACCTAAAAGAGGGGATATTGTTGAAATTTGATTTAAAATTGTTCACAAATACTGTTTTCTAATAATAAATTAAAATTTGAATTATGCAATAATTAAAATAAATTATAGAAATGGAAAAGAGATATACAAAAGAAGTTAAAAGTGATCCCGATGTATTAGTCGATGTGGAAAAATTTATGCTGAAAATCGCTAAAGAAATTAATATGGATACTGAAAAACATAATAATTTTATTCTTGCTGTTTCAGAAGCACTAGCAAATTCGATTATACACGGAAATAAATGTGACACGAATAAAAAAGTATTTATTGAAGTTGTTGCAGATGATAAAAATATAGTTGTTAGATTAAGGGACCAAGGTGATGGTTTTAATGTAGATTGCATTCCGGACCCGACCGAACCAGATAATATTTTAAAGGATACTGGTAGAGGAATACATATAATGAAAGCATTTGCTGATTCTTTAGAATATTTAAATACTGGAAATGGAACGGAAACGAAACTTGTCTTTAGTCTTAATTAATCTAAACAAATAGGTTTTTTATACTTGAAATAATTCCATCAAACATTTCATACCAAGAATTCGGTTTAATACTGAAAAATATAACTCCAATTAATAATACCAATAAAACAATAAGATTTATAATTGAAAATTTGAGTTTAGAATGTTCCTCATTTTTTGTAGTGAGCAAATGAATTATTTTAAAATATACCAATGTTGTTATTATGAAATTAATTATAATTGTTATTAGAATAACAAGATTTATTGATGAAAATAATTCTTTGATCAATATTGCTTTAACCCAAAAACCAAGTGTTAATGGGAAACCAATGAGTGACAATATTATAAATATCAAAACGCTTCCGAAGACTTTGGATCTATGAAAGATATCTTTTAAATCCTTTAAGTCAACAAATTTATCTTCACTTGGACATAAGAATAAAGCGATAAATAAACATAGATGAATAAAAATTGTGGAAAGAAAATAACTGAATGAAATAGCAAAGTGCGAAATATTAAAGTAAGTGAAAAGAATTAATGAATTACTCAAATTCAATATTATGGAAAGTAATAAAAATATTTTTATATTTTTTGTTGTAATGAAAAATAAACTTGATATTCCAATAGTTATAACCAAAATAATAGGTAATATTTTTCCCCAGTTAAAGATTTCAAATAACTGAATGCCATTATTTTCTGTTAGAATTGAGAAAAATGGTGTTAAAAATCTGAAAAGAAATGCGAAGAAAATAATTGTTGAGAATAGTATTAAAATTGACATTATAGAGTTAAAATTTGTCTTATTAGGATATCGTAAAAATTGTACTGGTATTAAAAAAACTTTATATGTCAATCCCCCTAAAAATAAAATAACACTTACAGAATAAGCAAAAAGATTAATGCTATTGTTTTGAAAAACATCTTTCAATTCAAAATAATTTACTGTAGATGCCATACCGTAAATAATAATTATTCCCAAAACAATCATAGCAGATATGAAAAATCCGGATAAAATAGTTTTTTGAAATTCGTGATTATATTTATCGGTTTGTTGGAAAAATAAAAATACCAACGATAAGAAAAAAAATTCTAACGCGAGAAAAGATAAGAATAAATTTAAAGAAGATATTATAACTAAACCACTAAAGATTATTCCAATGAAATAAATTAAATTATATATTTTGATCTCTGATTTTATAATATAATTAATACCTATAATAATAGATATAATTAATATCGTAAATCTAAAAAGGTAATAGATATTATCTAAAATGAGGAACCCATTTTGAACTTTACCCTCGCTGATAATAAATATTTTATTTATATTAAAATTCAAAAGAGAAAATACTAATGATACAATCAAGATGAAAATAAAAAAATATTTTGCAACGACTTCGTTTTTATTCTTAAATAGCAATAAAAATGTCAGTATTAAAATTCCAATAATTAAAATACATTCTGGAATTAAAAGATTAAATGAGTCAAATAGATTAATTCTTTTCATAAATAAAAACAGAAATTATTGAACAAAATAATGTATAAAAGTTGAAATTATTTTGATTATGTAATTAGGGCAAATACCTAAATAAATTATCAATGATAAAATTGGAATTAAAATTATATACTCATATCGGATAATTTTTGTTGAGTAAGTAAAACCAATTAAAATCTTATTTTCTACTTTTACTAAGTTAATTGCCTTGAAGAAGATTAAAATTATTGCAATCAATGTTACAATAAATATTATGATATGATAATTTATTAAAATTGATTTTAAAATTAGATACTGGGATGTGAAAGAACTTAAACCGGGAAATGCAATAAGTGCAAATAATAAAATGATAGGAAATATTCTTATGTAAATTGAAATACTTTTTTCTCGAAATGATTCCAATGATTTTTCCTTTTTATATAAATACAAACAGTAAAATAAACCTAGAAATATTATACTATGATTGAAAATATGTTGAATAGCACCAACTATGCTTTCATTTGTATTTAATCCAATTCCAACAAAGATCATTGAAAAATACAAGAAGGATAAATTGATAATGAATTTATTAAGCGAATCAGTTAAAATAATTTTAATTGAGAATAGAGCGAATAAGACTATTCCTACATTTGCAATGATATGGAAATAGAGAGGAATTAATTCACTGAATATAGGAATGATAATTTTAATTAAAATATAAAAACCAACTTTGGCAATTAATATTTGAGAAATAATTACAATAAAATGATTGTTCTCTTTTAAGAAATATCTGAATGGCAAAACAAATATTTTTATAATTAGTGCAATTACTAAAAATATAAAAGTAATTACTCTCAAATTATTCGGATTAAATGGTGATAAAATCCCATCGGGAGTATAATTACTGATTTGATAAAATGTAGATAGATTAAAAGAATTAACGACATAACCATTATCCAATATCTCATGCGAACTCTGATTCAATCCCCAAATAAATATCAAAAAGATTAGACTACTAAATATATGAAGGTAAAATGAGAATGAAAATCTCTTATTTGTTTTAATACTATTCTGATTTTTGATCAATAAAAATAGAATTAAATATGTTATCTCAAAGAAAACATAAAAACATAATAAATCGGTAGATGTAAATAATCCTATTAATGTTGAAGATAAGAGTAAGGTCAAAAATATATTTGATTTTAATTTTTCCTTCTCTCCATTTATTGTTAAAAACAAAAATGGGATTGTAATGACTGTAAAAAAAATAAAAATCAAACTTATTCCATCTATTCCTATTGCATAATTTATAGTTAAAGCATCTGTTATTGTTGACGATAAATCTATGATAGTAAAATTTTCTGCAAATTGAAAAATATTATTTGTATTTGGATATAGTTTTGTTTCAAATTTGAATAAAATTAATAATAAGACAATAAAAACCAAAGATGAAAAAATTAGTGCAACACTTAAAATAGTTTTATCGTTTTTTTTAGGAAGTAAAAAAATAATTATTGAAGCAATAATTGGTAATAAAATTATTATAGATAGTAATGGTAAATTATTCATATCGAGGAAATCTGTTATTTATATGGACTAATAATAAAAACTATAAAAAATGTTATAAGTAAAAACAAAATTGCAATTGCATTAATATTAACTGACTTTTTATCTTGTTTAAGAACAAATTTTGTAAATAATTTTATACTTAAAAACTTAACTATTGAATCTCTAATTCTTATTAGAAAATTAAGAAAGTTAGAATAAAATATGCTGAATTTATCAATATTTATTTTGAAATTAAAAAACTCTATAAATCTTTGGATTTTAACTTTTCCAATCAACGTATTTATTTTACTGTTTGGAATAACATTTAGAGTCAATAAGATAATTGCTGCGATCAGTATTATTACGACAATAGATACGAACAATAAAATATTTGAGTTTGCTAAATTCATATTATAGTTTTATTTTATTTTATTTTTTGATTTCGAACCTAATTGAAGAAAAATTGTTAGAATAAAATAAACAAGTATCAAGCTCAATATTGAGATAAAAATGAATTCTCCTTCGAGTATGTTCTCATTTTGTTTTGCGAATGCAATAATCATTATCGTGAGAGAAATCAGAATGAATTTTATTCCAATGAATATAAGTAAAGAATTTTTTCTTGTAATTATTAATAAAAAACCAATAACAAATAATATGGAAGAAAAAATTAAAATACTGCTTAATGATATTTCCAATTTACACCTTACTCATTTCTTCAATTTTCTAACCTTTAACGCCTTGTTTTTTAAATTCCAATTTATCTCCAATCGGGCAACAGACAAGGACTGTATCACCTGCAGAGAATTTGTTCATTAACAATTCTGTTGCTAATGGATTTGTTAAATATTTTTGTATTGTTCTTTTCAATGGCCTAGCTCCAAAGATCACATCATAGCCTATTTGTAATAAGAAATCTTTTGCATCATCATTTACTTCTAACTGAATATTTTTATCTCTCAAGATTATTTTAATATTTTCAATTTGAATATCAATAATTTGTTTTAATTCGCTTTTCAATAAAGGTTTGAAGAAAATGATTTCATCAATTCTATTTAAGAATTCAGGTCTTATTGTTTTCTTTAAGACTTCAGTTACATCCACCCGCAATTCATTGACAATATCATCAAAATTATTTTCATTTATTATTTCTAATTTATCCTGAATTATTTGCGAACCGATGTTTGAAGTCATTATTATAATTGTATTCTTAAAATCAACGGTTTTGCCCTGATTGTCCGTTAATCTTCCATCATCTAAAACCTGAAGTAAAATGTTAAAAACATCGTGATGTGCTTTCTCGATTTCATCTAAAAGAACAACTGAATATGGCTTTCGTCGGACTGCCTCGGTAAGTTGCCCGCCTTCTTCGTAGCCTATATATCCGGGAGGTGCACCAATCAATCTTGAAACGGAATGTTTCTCCATATATTCAGACATATCAATTCGTATCATTGAATGTTCATCGTTGAATAAAAATGCTGCCAATGCTCGTGCAAGTTCAGTTTTCCCAACACCGGTGGTACCAAGAAAGATAAATGAACCAATCGGACGATTTGTATCCTGCAGTCCCGCCCTCGACCTTCTAATTGCATTTGAGACGGCAGATACTGCTAAATCCTGTCCGACAACTCTTTTGTGGATTTCATCCTCCATTCTTAGCAATTTACTTTTCTCGCTTTCAAGCATACGACTAATAGGGATTCCTGTCCATTTAGAAACAACTTCCGCTATATCTTCAGCATCAACTTCTTCCTTTAGCATTTTGCTATTTTTTTGAATTTCAACTAATTCAGAAGTCTTTGTTTTTAATTGTTTTTCGATATTAGCAATTATTCCGTAT
>JAFGPR010000056.1 GCA_016936095.1 Ignavibacteriales bacterium
ACCCTCAATTGAAAGCAGCCTACCTCTGATTGTGTTTTGAAGTGAATTGGGTTGTTCCATTATTTCTTTCAACATAAAATGAGGATATCCACCTTTACTGATTTCATCGAGTTCTAATTTTACCTCGTAAATTTCCTTTTCAATTTTTTCATCATTAATTGAGTGAATAAAAAATGAATCGTTTTTAACTTCAGCAATTTCGTTATCCTCTAAATACACAACTTTTCTTGTATGGGTAATTAAAGCTTGTAAATCTGAAGCAATAAAATTTTCATTCTCACCAATACCAATAATTAGAGATGAACCCTTACGTGCAACAATTATTTTATTAGGTTCTTTACTTGAAATAACCGCTAAACCATAGGTGCCTGTAATTTCTTTCAAAGAATTTCGAACTGCTTGAAATAAATTGTGGTTTTTTTTAAGATAATATTCTACAAGGTGAGCAATCACTTCAGAATCAGTTTCGCTTTTACAAATAAAACCTTCATTAAGAAGTTTTATTTTTATCTCCTCATAATTTTCAATTATACCATTGTGAACAATGCAAATTGATTTATCTTCGTTAAAATGTGGATGAGCATTTAACCTGTTCGGTTCACCATGAGTTGCCCATCTTGTGTGAGCAATTCCTGTTGTAAATTGCATATTAGAAAGTTTAAATTCCTTTTCGAGTTCGGCTATTTTTCCTTTATCTTTTATAATTGTAATTCCATTAGAAGATATGAGTGCAAGACCGACAGAATCATAACCACGATATTCTAATCTTTTTAATCCTTCTGTAAGTATCGGTATGGCATTTCGTCCACCGATATAACCAACAATACCGCACATAAAACCTTTAAAATTTGTTAATAAATTTTTATTTAATGAAGAATAGAAAGTTCGCAATTAGATTAATATTCAATGATCAGGACAATGCCTTAAAAGAAGACGATTAGTTTTTTGGATGTAAAATGTTGTTGGTTTAATTATGTGCATATAAAAATAAAAATTTTAATTCTAGTATACGTATTTTACTAAAATTCAATATTCTAACCAAATTTAAATAATTTTTTTTACTTGTCAAGTAACATGCGACTACAAAGACGAAATCTCGACTAATCAGTCTAGACCAAAGAAAATTTAATTTCAAGATTATCATAAGTCGTTAATTATCAATCATTTACATAAATAAAAAGATGGTATAATCTTTGACTTATAATTACAAATTAAAATGAGTTACAAAATGAAAAAAGCATTAGCAATTTTAAGCTTAACTTTACTTTTATTTTCCCATTCAATTTTATTCTCTCAGGATACCACAAATCAAAATCAGAATAATAATCAAGGAAACAATTTTGTTGATATGGATGGTGATGGTTACAATGACAATGCACCTGACCATGATGGTGATGGTATCCCAAACGGATTAGATCCTGATTTTGATCCACAAAAACATCAATATGGTAAGAAAAAATTTATTGACTTAGATGGTGATGGAATTAACGATAACATTTTAAATGAAGATAAAAAGCAAAAAGGTAAATTAGATAATGATCAACAAAATAAAGGAAAACATCAAATAGGAAAATGGTACTTTGATAGCTCAAAATTCAGGAAAGGGCAGAATGAAGAAAATCAAAAAGGAAAAGGAAATCTTAATTAACAATTACATAAATAATTTTAGGAGTTTAAAATGAGAACTAAAGTATTTATCCCCGTTTCAATTCTTATTCTTCTTTTTATATCAACAAGCATTATCACAGCACAGGAAAAAGATCCGTTGCAAACAAAAAGTTATAATAAAGAAAAATGGGTTGATACCGACGGTGATGGTATCGGTGATAATTACCAGTGGAAAACATTCAGACTAAGAATTCAGAACAAAGCAGGAACAAGTTTAGAAAATCAAAACAAAGTTCAATCACAAGACGGTAGCTGCTATAGATATCTCTACCAACACCGAAATTTCTTTGGAAAAGGAAGCAAACAATACAGATATTCAAATGGTAACGAGTCATTATGTGATGGAAATCTATATCAATGGAAAAAGGGGAAACAAAACGGAAATTGATTTTGCAAATAATACTATAGATAGTTTTCCATATCAAATTTAGGAGAGAAAAATGAATTCAAGGATATATAGCATAAAACTTTTTGTACTGACTTTTTTGTTTCTTTCAAATATTAATTCAGCGCAATTTTATTTCAGCGTTTCAACTGATCAAGAATACAATGATAATCCATTTAATTCACCCACACCTTTTTCTTCCATGATATCATCTTATGATTTGGGAGTTGAAGCATACATTGATAATTTCAATTTAGGGTATTACGGAAGTTATACTATGTTTAGTGAATTTAGCCAAAGAAATTTTTTATGGCATCAATTCGGATTATGGTATTATAGCGAAAATGGTTCTATAACAGCAGGATTATACGGCGAACAAAGAATCAACAATGATCTTTATAATTTTTACGATTATATGGATTTTACTGGTTATGTGAAATATTTATTTCAGCTTGAAGATTTTTATAATACCTTACATCTAAATTTAGAATTAACAAAGTACGATTATTTTACAGAATTGAATAATTGGTTAGCTTCTGTTGGTTATAAATTGTCAAGGAGTTTTGAATCGGGAACAACAATTATTGGGGGAGGAATTTTTAGCTATAAAAATTATTTTGATGATGAGATTGTCATATCATCAGGTGGCAATAAGACTCCTTATACTATGCATCTAGCATATTTTGGACGGATTGCTCAATCAATAACCAGCAGAACAGGTTTAGCAGCTCAATTTACGAACAGACATATTCTTGATGGGACAGGAAATTATAATATACAATTAAATCAAGCCTACGGAGATGAATCAGGGTTATTTGATGATCCTGTAAGTTATGAAGGATATGCTTTTACTACCGAACTAACACAAATTTTACCTTTAGAAATAATATTAAAGGCAGGTTATTCATATAATAATAAAGATTACAAGTATCAAGGTATCTATACTGGTGATACAACTTACACTTTTACAACTACACGATTCGACAAACAAAATAATCTCTATGTTGGATTGAAAAAATCTTTCCCATTAAGTGAAACAAGTGACACAGAATTGATAGTCAGTTTAAGATATCAAATGATCAATAATAGTTCAAATAGTTATTGGTATAAGTATAAATCTAATTTAATTGGATTAAATATTGATCTTCAATTTTAAGTTTTTTAATAATAGGAGAAAAATAATGAAGACCTTCCTAAAAAAAATTGCTGTTATATTTACAATTTTAATCACTCCGTTAATTTTCCTAAACTGTGAGAAAAATGAAGATGATATTAACGATACGATAATCGAAATATATGTCAAAAGTCAAGCAACAAATGCTAATATTGCAAATGCAAATGTAATTTTATTCAATGCAGATAATGGTCAAGCTGTCAATCGTTCGTCTTCAGACGCTAATGGAAAATGTTCTTTTACCGTAACTGCAGGTGGGAACTATTATGTCGAAATTTCAGCACAAGGTTACCTACCTTCTCCGCCGAAAAATTTGACTGCTGTTCCTTTTGCAGCAACAACAGGACAAACAACTGCTCAAACTTTCTTATTGGAAACAAGTACGGTTGCAGGAGGATATGTTTACGGCTATGTTAGTCCTGTAGTTAATGGAGTCCTAGTTATTGCTGAATCAGATTTAAATGGTTCAAGATATTCAGGTATAACAGGCCCAGATGGTTATTATGTAATATTTAATGTACCTTATGCTAGTTATAAAATGTATGCATATAAAGCTGGTTATACTGCAACTTCTATTCCTACATTTAAAATTTCAAGCGGAACACCGACTGCCAATAAAACTGTAAATTTAACAACAGTCACTGGGGGCACTTTAACAGGAAAAGTAAGTTTCCTTGCAACCACTTATACTGGCACAGTTGATGTTACAATATTAGATCATTCGACCAGAACTCCGATTCCGGGATTAACTGACAATCTAGATGAAAACGCAAATTATTCTATTTCTAGCATACCTCCTGGACAATACATGACTTGGGCCTCATTTCAGAATGATGGTTACGTAATGGACCCAGATTGGATATATAAAAATCCTAATGGTTTGTATATTAGTTACGAAAGTGATTCGACCAAGACTCGCAATTTTTCTGTAACTGGTGCGATAACTTTAAATTCACCAACCAATTCTGCTTCTTCATTAATACCTGTAATAGTAACTACAACAACACCTACATTTTCCTGGACAAGTTATCCTTCTGCTAAAGAATATATTATTGAAGTTAGAGATATGAGCGGAAATATTGTATGGGGTGGTTATAATACTACTAACGGATTTATTAATCATCAACAAATTTTAAGCTCAACTACGAGTGTTGTATATAATTTTGATGGTAGTGCAACAACAGCTCTGCAATCAGGGAAAACATATCAATGGAAAATCTATGCAGATGACGATAATGCAGCTAAAGTTCAAACTTTAATCTCTTGTAGCGAGGATCTAAGAGGTTTATTCAAAGTTCAATAAACTCTTGATAAAAAAATCATTAAATCCCTTCACATCTTTGAAGGGATTTATTTTATTGTTTTTGCTTTAGCAACATTCAAACAAAATTTGTATTTTAATTATTGTTATTATTAATCTTTTTAGTAATGAAAAAAAATCTCTTCAAAAAAGCATCTTTAATTCAGACTAAAAATATAATCATTATATTTGTTGCAATTTCTTTACTTATAATAATTTCTGCTGTAATTGAGTACTATCAAACAAAAAGTGAACTATACAAAATGATGGAAGAACATTCACATGTACTTTTGGAATCAATAGTCAATACTTCAGAAAATGCAATATTATCAAGTGATGAAATTATTGAGCAAGTAAAGTTGAGATTATTGACCAGTGCAACATTCATTAAATTACTCTACGAATCACACGAAATCACAAATAAAATCCTACACAATATTGCAGAAAGCAAAGGAATAGACTTAATAACAATTAATGACAAAAAAGGTAAAAATATTTTTAGCAGTAAGACAAACAATGATATAATTTGCGAACCAGATTATTTGGAGCTACTCTTCCCAATTTTTACTTTTGACGAGGATACCCTTATCTTTGGAATGAAAATTGAAGAATGTAATTTTGAATACCGTTATATAGTTGCACTTTCCACTAGTGACGGAAATGCAATTTGTTTACAGCTAAATGGTGAGGAAATAATTGAAATTAGAAAAAAGATAGGCTTCGGAAGTCTCATTAAGAATTTAGTAAAAAATGAAGATATAATCTTCCTTGCTCTTCAGGATACTAACAGCATACTTGCCGGTTCAGGTAACGTCAAAATACTTGAAAACATAAACGACTCCCCTTTTCTAATGACAGCAATAAATGACTCTGCTTTTTCTTGGAGGATATTAGAAAATGATTCAATTGAAGTTTTTGAGAGTGTTCATCCTTTTTATTTCAATGATAGATTAGTTGGATTATTCAGATTAGGACTTTCTCTTGAACCAATGAATGCGTTACATGAAAGAATAATCAGAAGAATGATTATAATTGGATTGATATTAATTACTCTTGGTTCAGTCATTTTAATATTCATTTTCACGAGACAAAACTTTTTTGTTCTACAAAATAAATTTAAATCAGTTGAAGATTATTCAACTAAAATAATTGAGAATGTAAGTGATGCGATTATAGTTTTGGATGAAAATAATAATATAAAAATGTTTAATAAGTCTGCAGAAAATGTTTTTGGTGTTTTAAAAGAGAATGCTATTTCAAAAAATTTAAATCTTTTCTTCACAAATGAAGTCAAAAATAAAATTATTAAAACCAAGAATTCTATTTTTAATATTGATACAATAATTGACGGATTAGCAAAAAGTTTTTTAATATCAAAAGCATATTTCACTGGTGATGATAATTTTCAAAATTTAGTACTTGTTATTAGCGACTTAACTGATCAAAGGAAATTAGAAACACAAATACAGAGACAAGAGAGAATGACTGCTATGGGGCAACTTGCTTCAGGTGTTGCTCACGAAATCAGAAATCCTTTAAATGCAATTGGAACTATTACACAACAACTAAACAAAGACTTCCTACCTATGGATAATGTTCAAGAGTATAAAAATTTAACTTCACTTGTATATAAAGAAGTAAAACGAATAAACGAAACAATCCAAAACTTTTTAAAATTTGCACGGCCTGAGAAAATCAATCCAACACAATTTAAATTATCCGAATTACTTAAAGATTTAAATCATCAATACCAGAAAATCCTTAATCAGAAAAAAATAGAATTTATCATTCAACAAAATTGGGATGGCGAAGTATGCTGGGATAGGGAACAAATTTATCAAGCATTAATTAACTTAATTGAAAATGCTATTGATGCAATTATTGAAAAGGGAAACATTAAACTAATAGTCTTAGACAAAGACATTGAAAATCTAATATTAAGAATTATTGATTCAGGTAAAGGAATAGAAAAGGAGTTATTACCAAAAATATTTAATCTATATTTTACAACTAAAGCAGAAGGGACAGGGATAGGATTAGCAATTGTCCAAAAAATCATATATGAACATAATGGAATTATTTCAGTTGAAAGTGATATAGGAAAAGGAACAACATTTATTATTGAACTACCAAAAACATGTAAATAGGTTAAACTATGAAAAAATTATCAATACTCGTTGCTGATGACGAAGAAACCCAACTTAAATCATTAAGCAGTTTCCTTTTAAGAAGAGAATATGAAGTGTACAATGCAAGCAATGGAAAAGATGCTTATGATATTGCAAAAAATAATATGATTGATATAGTATTAACAGATTATCGAATGCCTGAATGGGATGGAATGACTCTTTTGAAAAATATAAAAAAATTCAATCCTGAAGTAGAGGTTGTTGTAATGACTGCTTATGGTAAAATAGAGGAAGCGGTTGAATTGATGAAAGAAGGTGCTTATGATTACATAACTAAACCAATTGATCTTGACGAATTGGAAAATCTTTTATCAAGAGTACAGGAGAAAAGTGATTTAGTAAGAGAAAATAAAATTTTAAAACAAAGAATTGCTGAGAAATTTGAATATAATGAAATTATTACTCAAAGTTCAAAGATGGAAGATATATTGAATATTTCTGCACGAGTGGCAAATAGTAAAGCAACATGTTTAATACGTGGTGAAAGCGGTACAGGAAAAGAATTAATCGCTAAGGCTATTCATCATTTAAGCCCATTGAAAGATAAACCATTTGTAGTTGTCAATATTGCATCTTTATCAGAAAATCTAATTGAAAGTGAATTGTTTGGTCATGAAAAAGGTTCATATACCGGTGCTATTACGCAAAGAATTGGTCGTTTTGAAGAAGCAGACGGCGGAACATTATTCATTGACGAAATTGGTGAGATACCAGCATACATTCAAGTAAAATTATTAAGAGCTGTACAATTCAATGAAGTACAAAGAATTGGAAGTAATAAAACTCTAAAAGTTGATGTTAGGATTATTGCAGCGACAAATAGAAATCTTGAGGATATGATTAAAACAAATAAATTTAGAGAAGATCTATACTATCGTTTGAATGTAGTTACAATCCAACTCCCCCCTCTTCGTGAAAGGAAAGAAGATATCCCAAAACTAATTGATTTTTTCATACAAAAGTTTGCAATAAAGAATGGGAAAAATATTTCGGGAATATCAAAAGAAGCGATGGATAAAATGATGAAATACGATTATCCTGGTAATGTAAGAGAATTAGAAAATATCATTGAGCGTGCTGTTATTTTAAGTCGCTCAGAATACATAAGTCAGGAAGATCTACCATTCAGTTCATCTCCAATTACCGATTTTGATTTGATCAATCCATTTAAAGTTGAGCAAAATTACAAAGATAAAATTGAAGCATTCGAAAGAGAAATGTTAAAAGATGCATTGAAACAAACAAATGGAAATCAAAGTGCAGCAGCCAGGTTGCTGGGAATTACGGAAAGACATCTACGATCAAGATTACAGATTTTAAATATGAAATAAAAATCGAATAATCTATTGAACCAAATAGAACAGCTATATTTAATTAATTAATAATCCCTTGTTTAATTTCTTAAACTACTACTATTTTAATAACAAAGTTTTTATAACTGCTCTTTTTTCATTAGTGGTAAGAACAACAAAATAAACTCCGCTGGAAAGATAAATAGCATTAAATTCCACCGAATATTTACCTGGATTTTTATTTTCATTTACTAAAGTTGTTATCTCTTGTCCTAAAATGTCATATACTTTTATAACAATATTACTGAACACTGGCAACTGATAACTGATTGTTGTTGTAGGATTAAATGGGTTTGGATAATTTTGAAAAAGAATAAAATCTTTAGGAATATTTGATTTATTCTTAATATCAATATGTGAGGGGGGATTATTGAAATCAATTATTTGACTATAAATTCCATTATTTACATTATCAAAAAATTTATTATACACTATGTAAATTGAGTTATTATTTAGATTAAGAGTAATATTACTTATATTAATAGTATCATTCGTCCCTACTTTAAATTTTTCGCCTATTTTATTTCGATATTTATCGAATCTCTGTATAAAAAATTTCTTGACATGATTACCTTCCCATTCTGGCCAACTTATAATAAATTTTCCTTCTATATTCATTGTAATATTAAAATCCCAATCAAAAATATTTTCTGCTTCAGCAATAACAACTTCATTTCCAGTTATCGGATTTCCTGCTTTATCGTACCATCTCCACCTTATTCCGTAATTTATCGAATCTGATGTTGAACTCCAAATAACACAAAAATCCCCATTAGTATCTATTGCAGCATCATACGTCCAAACATCTGAAATATTGTTTTCATCACTAATCAAAAATGAAGAATCGACAGGACTACCATTATAATTAAACAATCTTCCATATACTTCTCTCAAACCATTATTGTTATCAATCCAAATAGTAATATAACCATTATTATCTAAATTATTCAAAATTTTTGCTTTACTATGCCTCACATTTTCAGTAATATGATCAGTTAGCAAAATAATACTATCAATACTTTTTTTTATTGAGTGTTTTTGAGCATATATACCAGTCGCTGGAGAAGGTGTATATATACCATTTCCATACCACGAGACAATAAAAGTAGTATCATTTAAAAAACAGCTTAAAGGTTCAAACCTATTTGCATCTCCATAAGAATCATTTAAAAAAATTACATCTGAAAATGATGTATCATTTAAGTTAATAATTTTTCCAGTGATATAATCATTAAAAAAGATAGTAACCTCTCTCCAAACTACTACAGCATAATTATCGTTTACCATAATATTTTGCATACAAGCAAAAATATCTTTTGTAACCATTATCGAATCACTAACTTTGTATCCTAAAGAATCATATTTTTGGAAATAAATACAACTATCTTTTGGATTTTGCCATACTACAAACATATTATTGTTAGACATACTCATACTTGGGTAAATACCATCGTTTGATAATAGAAACTCCTTACGCTCTTGTCCAAGAATAATATCAATAGTTACAATGAAGAATAAAAAAAATATAAATCTCTTTTTCATTTTCTTCTTTAATTCCCTTTTTATAAAAGTATGAATAATTCATATAAATGTCAATTTTACACTTAATTATAATAAAGCAGAAATGTTTCATTCAACGTTTTTAGTATTTATAAATAAAAGATTTTGTATAATGCTAATTTATTTCACTTTTGCTATTTTATTTATTTGTGTTTCTGTTTTATCATTATATTTTACAATCATTTTATAAAAGTAAACACCATTTTCAATTTCATCCCCATCTTGATCTTTACCATCACAGTGAAATTTATTCATTCCGAAATTTAAATTTGATAAAGGTATTGAAATATCCCTTATTAATCTTCCTGCAATAGTAAAAATTATAATAATAATTTCATTTGGTAAATCTTCACCGGTTAGATTGAATGTAAAATGTGTTTCTGATTGGAAAGGATTTGGATAATTATAAATATTGAGAATTTTATTATCTTAATTAACAACGAACTCAATATCATATTTAACGGAATTATTCGTATCATTACTTGCATCAATGGGGTAAGGAGAAATGTAATTATTACCATCTTCAAATGTAGGATTCCACTGCAAGTTGATTCCTGAATTTGGATAATCATCATAACTTATATTTATACTATCTTTCCTAAATGATAATAATCTGTAATTATGATAAATTTTAACATTTGAAGTATCAATAGTAAAAAGGCTATTATCTTTTATTGAAAAAATAATTTCTCATTCCCATTTTATTGCTTCAGCAGGTTTAATTTTCACTGCCCTCCTTGCTGGATAAAGCGAAGCAAGAAATGTTAACACAATTGAAACAGCTGCAACAAATAATATATCAGAGACTTGTAAATCAACTGGTATAGCATCAATAATATACTTTGTTTGATCTAAAGGAAAAAGTTTATAATTAGTTTGCAAGAAACATAATAGGACACCAACAATAATCCCGACTATTGTTCCGATTACTCCTATAAGAATGCCTTCAAACATAAAAATCTTTAATATTGATCTATCCGAGGCACCCATTGATTTTAAGACTGCAATATCTTTTTTCTTCTCGATCACCGACATTGCTAAAGATGCTAATATATTAAAACAAGCAACAGCAATAATCAAGCTTAAAATAATAAATGCCGACCATCTTTCAATAAGCATAATATCATAAAAATCTTTATGCAGATCATACCATGTATTAACCGAAAAATTTTCAGAATATTTTTCTGATATTATTTTCTTTATATTTTCTGAATCATCAATATCATTAAGGCGAATCTCAAAACCAGAAATGTTTTTCTTCATTTCGAAAACGCGTTGTGCACCTTTCAATGTGGTAAAGGCATATAAATAGTCAAAATCTTTACCTGCTGTTTTGAACAAACCATCAATAATAAATCTTCTCGTTGGAGGGACATTCATTGTATTTACATATTCAGTCACATTATTAACTGAAGTGACAAATAGAGTATCCTCTAAATAAACCGAAAGTTCGTTAGATATTGGGAAACTCAAATATATTTTATCAAGCCCTGAAGGATGTTCTTCCAATAAATTATATTCACCCCCATAAATCTTATCTTTTATTCCCCAATCTTTTCCATCCTGTTTTTCAATAATTCCTTTAAGTGCTATTATTTTATATCCTTCTCCTTTCATAAGAATAATTTTGCCTTCTACATAAGGAGAATATGATGCAATCCCATCAAGTTTTGAAATAAATAAATTCAATGAATCAGTTTGTTTATATCCTTCTTTTGATGTAACCATTACTTGAATATGCGGATCAAGTTCTATCATATTACTTTTGACAATTCCACTGAAACCATTAAAAACAGAAATAATTACAATTAAAGCCGCAACACCAATCATAACTCCAAGAAATGAAATAATGGAAATTACTGTAATAAAATTAATTTTATGTTTAGAGCGAACATATCTCTTTGCAATAAAATATTCTATCATATTATTCAAACCTTATTGCTGTTATTGGATTTATTTTTGAAGCAATATAACTCGGTAAAAAAGAAGATAAAAGACACAAAAGAAATGTAATACCAGATATTAATGCATAATTTTGCCATTCAATTATTATCGGAACATTTGAAATAAAATATATATCGTCGGGTAAAGAGATTAAATTAAATTTTAGTTGAATAATACTTATTGCCAGTGCAATAAGATTTCCTAAAATGATACCAATTAAAGAAAGATAAATACCTTGATAAATAAAAATTCTTACAATCTGTTTTTTAACAGCTCCAATTGATTTTAATATACCAACTGCCTTTGTCCTTTCTAATACGATCATCAATAAAATACTTATAACATTAAAAACAGCAACAATAATAATCAAACCAAGAATAATAGGTATTGGTTTTTTCTGGAAATCAATCCATGTAAAAAGATTCCAATATTCTATGAATATTGAACGAGCATAATATGGATAACCAAGAAATTCATTCAACTGATTTGAAAGAGTATCAGCTATACTGATATTATTGATACGAATATTATAACCAGAAATTTTATCATTTAATTCAAATATATTTTGTGCAATATTTAGATCAATGTAAATATTTATATCATCATACTCAGCCATACCACTTTCAAAAATACCTTGTATTTTAAATTGTTCAATCAAAGGTGGGTTATCAACTGAAGGTGCTTTTTCATTTCGTAAGGAATAAATAACTATTTTATCACCAATATCAAGGAATAATTTATCAGCTAATTTTTTTCCAATTAATACTGCGGGATATCCGTCTAATGTATCAAATGAATAGTCACCTTTTATAAGAAATTTTTTAATTTGGAAATTATTATTATTCGGAATGATACCAATAATATTAACCACTTCAGCAAAATTTTTTGAACTTATAATTGCTTGTTTCTGCACAAATGGAGAAATACTTTCAAGATAAGGATTACATTTTCTTTCAATGTCAGGTATAACCTTATGGTAGTCAGCAAGATTTCGATCTCCAAAGCCAGTAATCTTAATATGTGAATTAAAATCAATAATTTTTTGAGTAACTGTCTTTTCGAAACCGTCAAGAACAGTAAGAGTAATAATCAGTACCGCTACACCAACTGCAATGCCTAAAATAGCAATAACAGAGATTAACGAAACAAACCTCGAATCTTTTTTGGACTGGATATACCTTTTAGTAATAAAGAATTGTATCGCCATAATAAACTTTATAAAAAATATTTATTTGATTTGTAAAAATAATAATTGCTTTTTAAATAATTGGAATATAAATTTGCAAGTCAATTTTTTAATAAAACAATAATTTATCGTTTTTTCGTTCTGATTAATATGCTGATTGATACCAAATATTCGGATGTAGTCAATTGGGATAAATTCCGCCCGGTTAGTGTGTTGCTATTTTATTGGGAAGGGCGAAGGTTCTTTTAATTTTTATTTTCGGGGTGTAGCGTAGCCCGGTTAGCGCGCCTGCTTTGGGAGCAGGAGGTCGCAGGTTCAACTCCTGCCACCCCGACATAATTA
>JAFGPR010000057.1 GCA_016936095.1 Ignavibacteriales bacterium
CAAAAACTATACAAGATATGGAATGAACAAAATTTCACTTCACCTTTGAAAACAAACGATGAACAGAAAATTGAGATTATTTCAAGAGGCAATTTAGATCTAGATACTGGTGGTCCAGATTTTAAAAATGCAAAAATCCGAATTGGAAATTTAACTTTTGTCGGTGATGTAGAAATTGACTCAAACTATCATGATTGGATAAGTCATAAACACAATTTAAATAGTAAATTTAATCGTGTTATTCTTCACGTTACATTGTTCAACAATTCAAATCAAAATTACGTTTTTTCAAAAGATGGTAGAAAAATACCCACTTTATCTCTTAATAATTATATTGATGACACATTATTGACCGAGTTAAAAAAGAAGAATAATATTCAGCGTAATAAACCAGAAAATAGATTAAATTGTTCGGGATTAAATAAAAATGTTGATATTCAAATAAAAGAAAAATTCATTTCGGATTTATCCATAAAAAGGTTCAATAAAAAATGCGCTAAAATTTATTCACGATTAAAAGAATTATCCTACATTCGTCAAAATAATATACAGGAACCAAAAATCACTTACGAACTTAGTGAAGCATTTTATGATAAGAAATTCTCACTTGAGGATTTTAAGTTAAAGGAAATTTGGCAACAGACATTATATGAATTTATCTTTCAGGCACTTGGGTATAGCAACAATAAAGAAATAATGCTGAAGTTAGCACAAGCTTTTAACATTGATTACATAAAAAAAATAATCAAACTTGAAAATCCGATTATTAAATTAGAAAGTGCATTTTTGAATATAAGCGGATTATGTAGAAATTTACATGAAAAAGATGAAGAAGCTAAAATATATTTCAAAGAATTGGAAAGAAATTATTCAGAAATAAAAAATATTTATGATGGAGAATTTTTTAATGAATCAGAATGGAGTTTTTTCAAACAAAGACCAGCAAATTTTCCTACAATGAGAATTGCTGGAGGTGTCCGTTTTATTTATGATTTGTTAAACAAAAATTTAATTTCTACTCTAATTAAAAAAGCAACCGAAATTAACAAACCAATTATACTTTTGAATTCCATCAAATTATATTTTATAATACCAACCAGTGGGTATTGGAAGACACATTATCACTTTGGACAAAAACAAAATGAACCAATAAGATATTTTATCGGTGCTTCGAGAGCAGATGAAATAATCATTAATGTAGTACTCCCCTTTTTATCCATCTATTTTGATTTATTTAACCTATCTGAAGTTTCAAAGAAAATATTAAAATGTTATAACATACACGAACAAAATTCTGATAATAGAATCTCGAGACTTGTATCTGATGAACTTGGATTAAGAGATCATTGCAAAAAAACTTTATATCATCAAGGTATGTTGGAATTATATCACAATTATTGCATTAAAAACAATTGCAGTAATTGTGAGATTGGTAAATTGGTATTTAAATAAGACAGAACTTTATTATACGTGTATCTTTTTAATTCTTCCCTTCTAAATTCTGTATCATATCTCTTAATTTAGCCGCACGTTCATAATCTTCTTTCTCTAACGCTTCTCTTAATTGGTCTTTCAAAGAAGATATCCTTGTTGATTTTACTGTATCCTGAACATTTTCTTCATTTCCTTCTAAACCATCTTCCTTACTTGTATTCGACGTAATCCCTGCAATTTTCAAGACATCCTCATTAACAAATATCGGACAGCCAACCCTTACTGCAAGAGCAATCGCATCACTCGGTCTTGCATCTATTTCTTCTGTCAGACTTGCGTATTCAATAGATATCTGAGCATAAAATGTATTATCGCGTAATTCATTGATCAGTACTTCATTTACGATAACACCAACTTGCTCAATGAAAATTTTCAGCAAGTCGTGAGTTAATGGACGAACGGGTCTTACTCCTTCCATTTCAAGTGCTATTGCCTGTGCTTCGAAAGGACCGATGATAATTGGCAATTGCCTTTCACCATCAATTTCCTTTAGAAGCAAAGCGTAAGCACCACCCACAGTAGGTGTAGCTGATATTCCTAATATTTCGACTTCGATTTTTTGCATAAAAATTCTTCAACAAGGGGTTGCAACCCCTTGTTGACAGATACAATTTATTTTTTCAATTCTAATGTTAATGCAGGTACAATTTCAAATGCATCAGCAACTATTCCATAATCTGCAATCTGAAATATTGGTGCATCTTTATCCTTATTGATCGCAACAATATATTTAGATGAACGCATACCAGCAATGTGTTGAATAGCACCTGATATTGCGACGGCAATATATAAATTTGGTGATACAGTTTTTCCTGTTTGTCCGACTTGGTCGCTATGTGGTCTCCAGCCAGCATCAACAACTGCTCTTGATGCACCAACAGCAGCATTTAATTGTTTTGCCAAATCCTCCAACATCTTGAAATTCTCGACACCTTTAAGTCCACGTCCACCTGATACAATTATATCTGCTTCGGCAACATCAATTTTATCTTCAACTTTCTTTACTTCAATTGTTTTTGTGCTCAAATCAATATCTGACACTTCGATTACTTCAACTTCAACAGAATCTGAATTAACTTTTTCTATCGCGAAAACATTTGGTCTTATTGTAAATACTTTCTTTTCCGAATTTAATTTTACATCAATCAAAGCCTTACCAGCATAAACAGGTCGAGTTGCAATAACTTCAGAATTTTGCACATCAAAGGCAACACAATCCATTGCAATTCCACATTTTAAATTACCAGCTAATCGTGGAGCAAGGTCCTTTCCTAATGCTGTTGCTGAAACAAATATATATTCAATACTTTGACTACCAATAAAATCTAATAATATTTTTTTATATGCGGATGGAGAATAATTTAAAAGTTCTTTATTTTTATAATGAAAAACTTTTTTAACACCATAACCTGACAAATCATTCAAACCAACGACATCATCACCAATGCAGACTGCTAAAGATTCAGCATTTAATTTATTTGCAATGTCAGCACCAACTTTCAACGCTTCGATTGATGCTTTTTTAATTTTATTATCTCTTTGTTCTAATACGATTAATAATTTGTTTGCCATTTTTACCTCACTAAATTACTTTTGC
>JAFGPR010000058.1 GCA_016936095.1 Ignavibacteriales bacterium
ATCTTCAGCTGACATATTTGCAATAATATCTGTTGCTGTAGATCCAACAACAACGTTCACATAATCACCAAGATATGAAAAAACCGGAATGACAACAAACCATGCTAGAAATGAACCAGCTGCGATAATTGCGGAATACCTCAAACCAACTATATAACCCAGACCCATAATTGCTGCAGTTGTATCAAGTTTGAAAACCATTTTGTATTTGTCTGCGATAGATACGCCAATATCGTGTACACGAGTCGTAAATTCTCTTGCCCATAGTCCAAATGTGTTTACAACAAAATCATATAAACCACCAACTAATCCACTGATAACAAGAACAAGTGCTTGATTTCCACCTTTCTCGCCCGTTACAAGAATTTCAGTTGTTGCTGTTGCTTCAGGGAATGGAAATTTTCCATGCATTTCAGCAACAAAATATTTTCTGAATGGGATGAGCAGAAGTATACCAAGAAAACCGCCGAGCAGTGATGCAAGAAATATTTGATAAAATTCTGCTTCAAGATTAAGTATAAACAGAGCCGGTATTGTAAATATCGCACCAGCTACTATTGTTCCTGATGTAGCACCAATCGATTGAATAATTACATTTTCTCCTAGTGCTTTACTTCGTTTTGCAAGACTTGAAAGTCCAACCGCTAAAATTGCAATTGGAATTGCTGCTTCAAATACTTGTCCGATACGTAATCCTAAATAAGCGGCTGCTCCTGAAAAGATTGCAGCCATTATCAAACCCCACGTAACAGACCAGACATTAATTTCTGGATATTCTTTCTGTGGGGACATGATGGGAACATATTCTTCTCCCGGTTTCAGCTCGGTATAGGCATTATCCGGCAGTCCGGGTATTTTTGTGATTTCGTGTTCTGACATATTTTATGTTCTCCTTAAAATTTGAATAAAACTGGTATTGCTAACGTATTCTCTTCGTTAGAAGCTTTGACATAAATCTTACCATAGCCGTAATAACCTGAAGGTATATCTTGTCCCGGCTTTTGAAAATCTATTTTGATTGTTGTTTTTTCGTTGTATTTCAATTGAACAGATTTTTTACCATCACAAGTTACATTTAGTAAATTAGGTGAATCAAAATATGTAATTTCTTTTATATTCAATGATAAATTTGAAGGAGCGTTTGCAAAAGCAGGAATTATTTTCAAGGTATAATCTTCAACTCCTTCAAGGTTGTATTTCAATATTTCCACATCGCCTTTCTTATATGACAACCCATTCTTAGCTTGTGCAATTCCATCTTTATCAAATATCAGCAATGAGAAATCAGTTGTCTTGTTCCAGTCTTCCTTACTCATTGAAACTAAAAATTTTCTGCTTGATTCACCTGGATTTAATTTGAATGGAATTTCAGATAAATCTGTATTGTTAAATTCAACGGTATATTCTTTTACATAGCCCAGAATTTCACCATCGAGATAATAAGATTTTGTACCTTCGAACTTATTAATCAAATCTAATGTGTTTTCTCCCGTAGCGATTATTTTATCTTCAACTAAATTAACACCATCAAATTCAACGGAAATTTTGTATTGAGATTCCTTCTCTGCTTGGAAATGTCCATGAACAACCAATTCATATACACCTGGTTGTAAATCATTGTAAATATTACTCACTGGTGTGAAATCACTGCCTGAATCCAATGTATAAGACATTTCAATTCTTTCACCATCAGGAGTATGCAATCTGTAATTAGCTTTAACGTAGCTTCTACCATTAGGCGTTAAAGATATTTTCATCGAAGTAGCTCCATCTGGTACTTGAATAAAGTACGTATCAAAATAACCGGGTTGGACTTTTCCTTCTTTTTCTAATTTATATTTGCTAACCTTATCGAATGTATAAGGATTAACAACAGTTGCCCAGAATTCAAATTCAAGCATATCTTCCTGACCTGAACGGTATGCAAGAATTTTTCCGGCATACATTCCTTCTTTTTTCATTTTGCTTTTGTCAATTTTGAAACTGACAGTTGTTGATTTACCTTTCTCAAGAGTAATTTTCTCCTTTGATAGCTTTAACCAATCTGAGTCACTCTTTAGAATTACTTCACGTTTAAAATTATTATCCTTATTAAATCCGTCCGGTTTTACAGTAAAGATAAATTCCTCTTGTTCAACACGATTGATGTTACGGATATAAAGATTAGGAGCGGATTCGTTAGGCATATTTGGTGCGAATGATGTTGTTGTATATGATTCAAATTTATCTATCTCGCCACCATCAATAAATTTCTTTAGTAATTTATAAGCATTAACAACATTAATTAATCCACCGCCTTGATCAATATGCGAGTATATGTCAAATTTAGTTCCACTCTCTCGAACAGCTTTATAGATTAACATTGCGGGAACTTTTAATCCCGGATAATCCTTTTGAACTGCACTTAACAACAAAGCCATAACACCTGCGGTATAGGGAGATGACATACTAGTGCCCCAAGACCTTGCACCAAATCGCCATGGTGGAATGGTTGAATTGCATGCACCGGGAGAAATAATATCTGGTTTGCTAACTTCTCCACCTTTCGAACTGAAATATAAAATTATATCTTGTGGTAGGTTGTATGCAGAATAAAGAGATGAACCAATTTCTCTTGTTAAAACTGCACCACTCGAAAAAACGTAAGGTGAACAAGCAGGCAATCCTGATGTAGAAATTCCAGGTCCTTCATTTCCATTTGATAAACAAAGTACAAGATATGGATTGTTTTTTACTAATTCATTAATAAATAATTCCATATCAGCCATTCCTTCCAATTCCGTACCAACCCCAAAACTTATATTAACAACGCAGGGAATACCCGTTTCACGTGATATTTTATCAGCATATAAAAAACATTTTTTCATACTTTCTGATACTGTTGCACCACCAGCCAAATCATTATGTCCTAACTTACAACTGATTATTTTTGCACCTGGTGCAACACCATTGAAATCTTCGAGTCCAATTTTGTAACCTGAGGTAATACCTGCTACGTGTGTCCCGTGCGAACCATCGTCAAAGTGAAACGATAAAATGTTTTTTTCAGGAATGATATTTAATGCGAAACCGATTACATAATCGCCATTAACATCTTTAATCACAAATGATTCTTGATTATCTCTATAATTTCTAATTGGTTGCTCATCCGCAACATCACCGTCACCGTCTTTATCTAAATATACTACCCAAAATTTTCCATCTTCACCTTTGGTTAAGAAAGTAATGAAAAAGAATTTATCTTCATTATCGCTGTCACCATTTAAATCAGTTATACCGCTGCCGGAGTTAAGAAACAATTTTTCAGATAATACACCAATATAATATTTTTTGTCTACAGGTTTAAGTGATAATTCTTCTGATGCGGAAATTGAATAATTTTTCTCTTGATTAAGGAAAATATCTCTTCCCGTTAGTATTTTCGTTTCTGCTTCGTAGTAGGGAATATCACCTTGTGTACTGAAATCCTGAACATCAATCACTTTAATTTCGCCAGTAGAGGTTTTTTCCAAACCGTCGGCATACATGTCAACTCCAGTGTCGAAAATAAATATTATTACTCCTCGCCCATCATATTCAGGGTTTGCTTTGATAAATTCCTCTACACCTGTTTGTTGTAGAGATAGATAAGTTGGATTTGCTTCTTGAGCAAACGTTAGAGTAATGCTAATAAGCATTAACGCCAAAAAGATTTTTACTTTCATAATAAGTACCCTAAATTAATTTATTGAATTTTCAATTAAATTTTTCTGTTCATCTATTTTTGAGTAATCTAATTCTGAACCTAAAAGACTATGCGGAATCAAATAAATTATCAACAGAATAATTGCTGCTGTTAAAGCCCATCGTTTTGAATGTTTATTTTTCTTAATAAATAGAAATGCAACTATCCAGATAATAAAAATCAGCAGGGTTTTATTGTCAGTTAAATCATATCCCAATGGAAAACCTGTCCAAAATTCACCGAATGCAAAATATTGCATCAATGGGCCTAAAATAAATCCCCCGATGATAAGAAATGCCAAAGTCCAAAGAGTCAATACCTTGATATTTGGTTTTGGGTTAAAAAATTCCATTCCTGTTCTTGTTGAAAGCAAAAATGCAAAAAACATTGCAATTACATGAGGTATTAAAATAATAATGGGAATATTACCTTTAAATCTTATAACGCAAGTATTGCTGTCGGGCAATATAATTGTTTTGTCATTAAATTTCAGTTCAACAAAATATTCCAACTTACCAGCAGGTGGTTGACTTGGCAGGGATGCATAAAGCTCACCACCTTTTTGTCGCATTTCAATAATTACCCATTCTTCATTCATTTTAAAACGTTTCCAATAAAGGTAACCTGTAACATTCTGTTTGTTTAATCTAATGGAAATTTTTTCATCATTTCCAGTTGTTCCGGAGCGATTAAAGGTATAACTAATTATAACATCTCCCGATTTTATCTCATCAGAAATAGGGTGAGTTGGACCCGTTACACGCTGATAAAATAAAACTGCAATTGTTATTAAAAATGAAATAAACCAGAAAAACCAGATTTTTCTCATGTATTATAGAATAATTGAAAAAATATATAATTTCAAAAAATAATCTAATAAAAAAATTTGAAAATATTTTAAAATAAAACAGTAAAATTTTCGTTTGTTATTGTTTTTCTTTTTTGGCTATTTTAAGTATGTTAATTATGAAATTTTTAATATTTATTGTTTTTTCGATTTATATCAAAATTATTCCCAGATTATGAAAAAAATAAAAATTTTTTTGGCAAAGTATGAATGGTGGATATTAGGTTTATTAGCTTTAAGCAGCTTTATTGGAGGTGTGATTGGATTTGATATTCATTTTCGCAGCACTGGCCGAATTTTATCTCTATTAGATTTGATGTATCTTGCTTTACAGCTATTCACTTTTGAGTCAGGTTCTGTTCATGGATATGTCCCTGTAATATTAGAAATTTCAAGATTTTTAGCTCCCTTGCTATTAACCTTTGCTGCAATAAAAACTTTTCTCACTATTGCATCTGAGAGAATTAAAATGTTCAAACTAAAAACAATGAAAAACCATATTATTATTTGCAGTTTAAATGAACGAAGCATAAGATTAACCAGAGATTTGATTAACCTGCATAAAAAAATTGTTATTATTGAAGAAAATGCTGACAATCCTGAAATTGAGGCATTAAAAAACAATGGTGTTTTTGTTCTGATTGGCAACCTAACTGATGTTACACTTCTAGAAAAAGCAAATGTTGCAAAGGCAAAATATTTAATTTGTTTTTCAACTAATGATTCGGTAAATATTTCAATTGCTCTTTCTGCTTACAACTGGATACGAGAGCATAAAATTTATTCTAGTTGTGTCAGTTTTATTGGGGTATCAGACATAAGGATGTTATCTAAATTGAAGGATTTGGATTTCTTTATTGATGTTGAAAGAAATAAAATCTCGGATACAGAACAAATACAGAAATATGAAATAAGAACTTTTAATATATACGAAAGGGCAGCGAGATTAATCTTTAACAGATTTAGCCCAGACATATTCAGTAGAATTCACACGGAACAAGATGAGCAAGCTCATGTTTTGATTGTAGGATTCAATCAGCTTTGTGAGGGATTAATCTTCCAATTTGCACGAACTGGACATTATGCAAATTTTAAGAAAACTAAAATATCATTACTGGTAGAAAATGCTAACCAAATTAATAAATTTATTAAAGAGTATAGCAATTTGCGAACACTCATTGATTTAAATACTGTCACTTCGGATTATGAGCACTTCAACTTAAATACATTGAGCGAACTTGAAACACCAATAAAAATAACAACGATTTATATTTGTATTGACGATGAACAAGAGTGTTTAAGTTTTATACACCACATTAAATCGTTATTGTCAGATTCGAATAAAAATATGGTGATTTGTTTGAGTTCAGGGAAAAGTATAATCAACTTAATACCAGAATCTCAGGAAAAAAATAAAATGCAGGTATTTAAATTCCCTATACTGGAGGAAACCTGCACTTATGACTCAATCATAAATGAAACGATTGATGAAATGGCTAAAGTAATTCATAGTGATTATTTAGATAAATTGGGTGAAAACAGAAATCCAGCTCGAGAATCACACAAAGAATGGGATCTGTTATCTGATGAGATGAAAAATCAAAATAGAAATCAAGCTGAGCATATATTTATAAAGTTGAGAGCGATAAATTGTGTAACAAAACCAATCGGAACATCTGAAAGTAAGTATGAAATTGAAAAAGATAGTATTGCGATTGAAAAATTAGCGAAGATGGAGCATAACAGATGGTCTTCGGAAATGATTTTCAATGGGTGGATTTATGGAAGTGGAAGAGATAATAAGAAAAAAACAAATCCGGATTTGGTCCCATATGAAAAACTGCCTGAGGATATAAAACAATTAGATAGAAATGTCGTCATAAATATTCCTAATCTTTTAAAGAAAATGAAATTAGAAATTTGTAAATTAGAAAAGTAAAAATAATTTTTAATAGAAAAAAATAGTCGTGAGGTAATAATGGAACATTTAGTGTATATTAGTTATTCTACCAAAGATGCGGAAGTAACAAAAAAAATAGTAAAATATATTGAGAATGCTGGAATTAAATGTTGGATGGCTCCGCGAGATATTCTACCTGGAATTGATTGGGCAAAATCAATAATTGATGGGATTGTTAATAGTAAATTGATGTTGCTTATCTTTTCTAAAAATTCCAACGAGTCGCCTCAAGTACTGAGAGAAGTTGAACGTGCAGTGAATCGCCAGATCCCTATTATGCCATTCAGAATTGAGGAAACACCTATGTCCGGCTCGATGGAGTATTTTATTAGCT
The DNA here is from genome assembly GCA_016936095.1 of Ignavibacteriales bacterium. Classification (GTDB taxonomy): domain Bacteria; phylum Bacteroidota; class Ignavibacteria; order Ignavibacteriales; family Melioribacteraceae; genus JAFGPR01. Next base: position 6,866 of record JAFGPR010000058.1, read on the forward strand.
CTCATCATTGGTTTGATGCTTTTGATAATCCACTTGATACATATCTTGATGATTTAGCAGTTAAAATTGGTCGTGTTTTGGATATACCTGTTAAATTACCCACAGGTGAAGTTGTGCATAAAGAAGAAAGTGTGGAAGCGCCCAAGGTTGAATCTGTTGTCTCTTCAGGTGTATTTGAAAAGAATGAACCTGTTATAAAAGAAGAACCTAAAAAGGAAACACCAAAACCAATTGTGCAACCAACAGTTCAAAAAGGACAAGTATCTCAGGCACCATTAGTTTTAGAGAAGAAATCAAATAAAGGTTTATTTATTGGTATTTCAGTTGCTGCCTTTGTCCTTATTGTAGCAGCAGCTTTTTGGTTTATAAAACCATTGCATGAGATGATTTTTCCTTCTGACAAAAAGACTGAAGAAACAAACCTTACAAATAACAATAATAATAATTTAAAAAATAACAAAAATTTAGTGCTAGGTGTTGCTCAAGCAAAAAGAAGTAAGGCGAATGCTGTAGATAGCAGAAAGAAAAAATATGTTGATCTTTCTAATTCGAAAGCTGTTAGATAACATGGTCAAAGGAAGTAAAATATTAGATAACTATAAAAATTTTATTTCAAAAAGATGACGTCAATTGATGTCATCTTTCTACATTCTTCTCCAAACGACTTTATCACCTTCATTAATATTGTGCTTTTCTGTAAAACCTGCAATTACTTCAACAACAAATTGTGCCGGTGCATCTGATGGGTATGATGTTTTTGCATAAGGAGTTGTGTTCTTATGGATTTTTACTATTTCGTTTTTTGAGTTAACGAAAATAATATCCAAGGGTATCATTGTGTTTAACATCCAGAACGAACGTTGTTGCTCCTCAGGAAATATGAAAAGCATTCCCTCGTTTTCTTCCATTTTATCCCGATACATTAATCCTTGTTCTCTTTTGCTTTCATCATCAGCTATCTCGATACCAATTGTAAATATATAATTTCCATCAGTGGAATTAAATGTTAGTTCTCCCTGTTTTGTGAATTTCACTGTTACATTATTATTTTGTTTTATTGGTTCATCATCCTTGCAAGATATGAGGGAGATTAAAAATATTCCTAACAGTAGAGTGAATAAAGATAAAATTTTAGTTTTTACGATTTTCATTTTTTAACCTACTTTTGTAAGACAAAATTAATTTTATCATTTTCCTGAATTTTATATTTATCACAAAATCCTGATATCACCTCAACAACATAATAAGCTGGTTTTTCCGAGTTATAATGAATGGATTCATCAAGCGGTTTGGCATTCTTGTGGATTTTAACAATTTCCTTTTTTGAATTTACAAAGATTATATCAAGTTGTAGTAATGTATTTTTCATCCAAAAACTTTGTACTTCTTCTTTAAGAGAAATAAAAAGCATACCCTGATTTTCATCCATTTTTTCTCTATACATTAATCCTCTCTGTCTTTTAAAATTATCATCTGCTAATTCAATATCTATCTCTTTTAAAGTATCATTTTCTTTGGAAAGAAAAATCAATTCGCCTTGCTTCGTGAATTTTGGTGGAATTTGCTTGTCATCGCTCAAATTGTTCGTTTTATTATCCTTAACTAATACATAAAGTAATACAATAATAACTATAAAAGCCAGGATAATATATTGCAAATAATTATTTTTTTTTATTATTTGTTTCTTTTTTAATTTCTTTTGCTTTTTCATAATTTGTTGATTTTAGGGAACTTATTAATAATTTCTCTTACAATTTGAAGATCTTTATCATTCTTGTCAAAATCATATATTGATTGGAATCTTTCAATTCTTATTACCTTTTCGTCATCATTTTTATATTTGATAAACTTAAACCATCTACCTTGTTTCTCGATTAAGAATGTATATCCATTCAGAACTTCGAATGCATAATTATCAATTTTAGAATTTAATGAAATAACAATCATATACACTAAAGAAAAAAGTAAAATCGCTGAAATAAGAATCATCATATTATCAGAACTCGAAAAATCTGGCAAGGAAGGGAAATAATTTGTTAAATAATTTTTGTAAAGGTCAAATAAAAATATCAAAAGATTGAAAATAAAAATAAAATCACTTAAAGCAATCAATAATTTGTTAATTGAAAATCGCGCTCCCCCCCATACACCACTTCGTTTAATAGGTTCAATTTTTCTAAATAAAATAAATGGGCGTTCATATCGTTTTAATTTCGTTTCCCAAGATTCGATTATGAACTTACTTCCTCTGTTTAGCAATGTCCAAATAAAAGAAATAATTGTTGAAAGTAATATCACAAAAATACTTGGACTGAGAGATAATTCGTATGAAAAATTATATAAGGCAAGCAAAATAAAAACAGTGATAGAAAAAAAAATAAATCTTTTCCAAAATAAAGTAATTTCAAGATTACGATTTTCATTAGCTGTTTTGAGTAGTAAAATAAATTTTTCTTTTTCGTTCATTTTGGGATTAAAACTTAATTATTTAAACTAAAATACAAATTTTTATAATAAAATAATAGTCAATAAATGAATTGCTTGCTTGATTATGGTTGAATTTTATATTAATTTTAACAACAAAAATTAATAACTTTATATATAAATAATGGAGAATCCTAAGATGAGGAAATTTTTACTCCTATTGACAATTTTTGCATTCAGTTTATCACTGGTTTTAGCTCAAACTAGCGGAAAGATAACTGGACATGCTAAAGATGCTAAAACAGGGGAACCTTTGATTGGTGCAAATATTATTATTGAAGGAACTACAATGGGGGCAGCAACAAACATTGATGGTTACTATGTTATTTTAAATGTTCCACCTGGAACTTATAATGTAAAAGCCTCAATGATTAGTTACGCCTCACAAACAATGACAGATGTTCGTGTCTATATTGATCAAACCACTTCTCTCAATTTTGAACTTATGGAAGACTCATACCAAACAGCTGATGTTGTTGTTATTGCAAAAAATCCTATTGTTCAGAAAGACGTTTCGTCAAGTGTAGCTAATATTACCGATAATGAGTTGAAGACATTACCGACTGCCAATCTTACTCAGGTAATCGGATATGAAGCAGGTATTCAACAATCAGGTGATGGTTTAATTATTAGAGGTGGTGGTACAGATCAAACTGCAGTGTTACTAAATGGTATAAGCATGAAAAATGAACGTACAAATACCCCATATCTTGGTGGTATTAGTTATACTTCTGTAAAAGAAGTTCAGGTTCAAACCGGTGGATTCACTGCTGAATATGGTGATATGCGTTCGGGATTAGTAAAGGTAGTTACCAAAGAAGGTGATAAAGATAAGTACGATTTTACAGTTTTTTCAAGATACAGACCTGTGGGACCAAAGCATTTTGGTGATTCACCCAACAATCCAAATTCATTTTGGTTAAGACCTTTTCTTGATGATGAAGTATGCTGGACTGGGACCCAAAATTGGGATGAATATACCCAAAGACAATATATATCATTTGATGGTTGGAATGCTGTTTCAGAAGCATTGTTGAAGGATGATGATCCAAATAATGACTTAACACCGGAAGAGTGCCAAAGATTATACTTATGGCAGCAGAGGAAAAATCTTGATATACATTTACCAGACTATGATTTGGATATGAGTTTTGGTGGGCCAGTGCCTGGTCTTCAATCTCTTGGTAATCTAAGATTTTTTACTTCTTTTAAGAAAACAAGAAGTCAATATTTAATACCACTTAATACTGACAGTTATCAGAATTATTCAATTAACGGGAAATTAACTGCAGATATAACTTCAACAATGAAACTGATGGTTGAAGGATTATATGGGAAAGAATGGGGTACTGCTGATAATAATTCCGGTTTGTATGGTATATTCAAAACATCGAGTGAAATTGCTTCTGCATTGGATTATGGTGAAACAAATTATGGTGATGCAAGAATGTATACTACCGATTATTGGGCACCATCAGAAGTGTATCGTTTCAGTTTGGGAGGTAAATTTACACATGCTGTAAATGAAAGAACTTTTTATGAAATAGTTTTCTCAAGATACGCTGAAGACTATAGCACAAATCCAGGACGACTTAGAGATACAAACAAAGTTTATCTATTCGGAAATAATTATTGGGTTGACGAAGCCCCATTCGGATTTTACGAGGATCCAAGTACAGGTATTGTTCGTTTACGTATGGGTGTAGGAATGAGTAATTCAAGGGATAGCAGTTTTATCCAAAAATACCAGATTAAAGGTGATATCACCAGTCAGTTGGATGATATAAATCAATTTAAAGCTGGTATAGAATTTATTTACGTTAAAAATGAAATGAATTATGCTACATATGATAAAGTCTTACCTAGTGGAAACTATCATAATGAATATACTACAACTCCAATAAGAGGAGCTTTGTATTTACAGGATAAATTAGAATTTGAAGGAATGATTGCTAATATTGGTATTCGATTTGATTATTCCGATCCAGGTGGAGAATGGTGGGTTTATGATAATTTTACGAAATACTTTAATGGGAAATATATATCAGGACTTGATACACTTCTAGAAAAAGAGGCAACGGAGAAAAAATTGTATGTTAGTCCTCGTATCGGTCTTGCTTTTCCAATAACTGTTGATAGCAAATTGTTTTTTAATTATGGACATCAGAGACAGATGCCAACACCCGACCAGATGTACTTATTTAGATTAGAGAGCAATACAGGAGGATTATTACGAATAGCTGACCCCAACATTATTTTACCAAGAACCGTTCAATATGAAATAGGATATGAACACAATTTATTTGATCAATTTTTAATTAGGGTGTCGGGTTATTATAAGGATGTTACCGACCAAGCGTTACTTGTAACATATATTGCTAAGGGCAATATAACAAACTATTCTACTTACGAACCAAATTCTTATGCTGACATTAGAGGATTTGAAATTACATTGAAAAAGAACAGAGGCGATTGGGTTCAGGGTATGATCAACTATACTTATGATGTATCAACATCAGGTAGATTCGGATTCGCAACATTTAATGAGAACAAAGCAGATCAAAGGAGATATGAACTTGAATACAGAGCACATTATCAATCAAAACCTATTCCAAGACCTTATGCAAGAGCCAATATTTACATTTTCTCCCCAAGGGAATTTGGACCTAAGCTTGGACCAATCTTCCCATTCGGTGATATTAATTTAAGTATTGTTGGAAATTGGAGAGCCGGTTATTACTCTACTTATGTCGGTGGAGGTTCAATGCCAGGAGTTCTATATAATGTTCAGTGGAAAGATTATCTAAACTTCGATTTACGTCTGAGTAAAAACTTTGCTCTTGATTTGGGCTCTTTTGATTTATCAATTGAATTATTTATGGATGTAAATAACGTATTAAATCAAAAATATATGACTGAATATGGGTTTACTCATGCTAATGACTATAATGATTATATGAAGTCTTTGCGTTTACCAAAAGATGCTTTCGTAGATTTTGTTAATGGTACTCCAACTTGGACAAATGATCCGGATGGAGGTCCTTATATTTATGGTGATGACCAACCTGGTGATTATAGAAGCGATGAAAAACCTTATATTGATATGCCAAATCAAGATTGGTTAACATTTTTAAATCTACGCCAGATATACTGGGGTCTTAGAATGTCAATTCAA
>JAFGPR010000002.1 GCA_016936095.1 Ignavibacteriales bacterium
TATGATGCCAATGATTTACTTATCAGGTTTTGCTTTTCCTATTGAGAATATGCCCGAATGGATTCAGTATATTACTTACATAATTCCATTAAGATATTTTATTACGATTATAAGAGGAGTTATTTTAAAAGGAATAGGATTTAATGAATTATGGTTGGAAACTTTATTGTTATTTTTAATGGGGATTATGATTCTAGTTCTATCAGCAAAAAGATTTAGAAAGCGATTAGATTAGCATAAAATTATAACACTTTCACGACTAATCCTTTCAAATATCTTGCTTCAGGGAAATTAAGACTAATAGTATGGTCAGGTGATTGATATAAATTTTCCAAAATTATACCCTCCCTTACAGCATCTAAACAGGCATCGAAAACAATTTTTTGAAATAATTCTGTACTTAATAATCCTGAACACGAAAAAGTAAAAAGTACTCCACCATTTCTCAGTAATTGAAATGCGTAATAATTTATATCCTTATATCCTCGCGCAGCACTAATTAGATTTGCTTTCGAGTCAATAAACTTTGGTGGGTCAAGAATTATTAAGTCAAATTTTTTATCTATATCTCTGTATTCTCTCAATTTGTGAAAGACATCACACTCTATATTTTCACTTTTATTTTTTTCCAAACTATTCAACTCAATATTTTTATTAATTACATCAAGACAACTTTTAGATGAATCTAAATTCGTTATAATCTTGGCTCCTCCTTTAAGTGCGGCAATTGTAAAACCTCCGGTGTAAGAGAAACAATTTAATACTTCTTTATCTTTTGAATATTTTGATAAAATATTTCGATTTATTTTTTGGTCGAGATAAAATCCTGTTTTATGTCCATTTTTAATATCAACGAGAAACTTAAATTGTCCTTCATCGATGATAACATATTCCGGAGGCTCATCACCATAGACAACTCCACACTTAATTTCTAATCCCTCTAATTTCATCACTGAAGAATCTGAGCGTTCATAAATTCCTTTTGGGTTAAAATTTGATATTAAGATTCTTATAATTTCATTTTTCCAAAATTCAGCACCAGCACTTAAAAATTGCACCACAAGAAAATCATTATATTTGTCAACAATTAAACCTGGTATCCCATCCGACTCTGAATTGAAAACTCTATACGCATTGGTTCTTCTCTGAAATAATTCATTACGAAATTCATTTGCATATATTATTTTACTAAGAAAAAAATTATTATCAATTTTTTCTTCTTGTATAAAATTCCACATCCTGACTCGAATTTGAGAATTGGGTGAATATGCACCGTGCCCTAACAATTTATCATTAAATGAAAATACTTCACATGTTTCACCCATTTGCATATTCTTATCCTCTCTTTCGATAGCACCAGAAAAAATCCAAGGATGCTTCCTGTTGATAGATTTTTCGCGTCCTTTTCTTAATTTGATCTTTTTCACATTAAACCCATTTTACAAAAATTATAATCTGATACAAAAATAGTAATTTTAAAATACTATAATGTGTTATTTTTGCATCAAGAAAATATAATTTTTAAGAAACTTGAAAGAATCAAAATTATTTCCTGAATATGTATATAAATTTATGTATGCTGCTTTGAATGAAGCAGAAATTGCATCTGAACAAAATGAAATTCCTATCGGTGCAGTTGTTGTAAAAGACAATAAAATTATAGGTAGAGGACATAACCAAACAGAACTATTGAAAGATAACACTGCACACGCCGAAATGATTGCAATAACTGCAGCTGGTAATCATTTAAATTCTAAAATACTTGAAGGATGTGATTTGTATGTAACAGTTGAACCTTGTGTAATGTGTGTTGGAGCAATTCTACTGACAAAGATAAAAAATCTATACTTTGGTGCTTTCGAACCAAAATTCGGTGCTTGTGGTTCGGTTTATAATATCATTGACAAAAACAAGTACAATCACAGAGTAAAAGTTTTTTCAAATATACTCGAAAGTGAAAGCCAAAACCTTTTAAAAGAATATTTTATAAAGAAAAGAACAACAAAGAAAAAATAAATGGAGCAAAAATGAAAAAACAATTATTAATATTTGGAGCACCGGGAGTCGGAAAAGGAACTCAAGCAAAATTAATTGCCGACAAATTAGAAATTGCACACATCTCAACAGGTGATATTCTTCGCGAGGCTGTTAGTAAAGAAACTGAAATGGGAAAATTAGCAAAAGTAATTATGGAAAAAGGTGAACTCGTGCCCGACAATATTATGATTGGAATTGTTAGAGATACCTTAAAAGAGGATAAATGCTCTAATGGATATATCCTAGATGGTTTTCCTCGGACAGTTAAACAAGCAGAAATGTTAGATGAAATTTTAAAAGAATTAAACTCAAATGATATATGTCTGATAAATATTGAAGTTGACAATAAGCTTATAATTCAACGTTTATCAAACCGAAAAATGTGTACAAACTGCGGCAGCATTTTAAGTATTGATGCCATAGAGGAACCAGAAAGATGTCCAAAATGTAAAGCGGTTGGGAAATTGATTAAACGAAAGGATGATGAAGTAGAAGTGATAAAAAACAGATTAGAAATTTATCATAATTTAACCGAACCTGTGTTGAGTTATTACAAGAAAAAATCAATAAAAATTATTTCCGTAGATGGCTCAAAAACAATCGGTGATGTAAATTTGACAATATTAAGAGAGCTAAAAGGATATTATAATATTTAATTCTCTGAAGATTTTTTCTTTAATGTAACATTATAAGCTTTTTGATCCTGAAGTTTGATAATTTTTGCTGAATGCTTTTTAACAAGATCGTAATTATGCGTTGCGAATACTACTGTTGTCCCACGTTGATTTATTTTCTTTATAATATTTAAAATTTCATTTGATGTTTCAGGATCAAGATTACCAGTAGGTTCATCTGCGAGAATTAGCATCGGATCATTAATTATTGCTCTTGCTATTGAGATCCTTTGCCTCTCACCTCCCGATAATTGATAAGGTAAATTTTTTTGTTTATGAGATAATCCAACATCGGATAGTGCATTAAAAACTTTTTTCTTTATCATCTTTTGGGGAGTTCCGATTACTTCTAATACAAAAGCTAAATTATCATAAACATTTCTTTCTTCCAATAATTTGAAATCCTGAAAAATGATTCCAATTTTTCTTCTTAAAAATGGCAGATCTTTTTTGCGAATCGTTGAAGAATCATATACTCCTACTTGCACTGTACCTGAAGTTGGGAACGTATTCATATATATCATTTGTAACAATGTAGTTTTACCTACTCCACTATTTCCTATTAAAAAGCAAAATTCACCTTGAGCAATGTGTAATTTTAAATTATTAAAAACAGGTTGGTTTGGATAACTAAAAACGACATCATTAAATGTTAACATACTTAAACCTTTTTTATTATTAATTGAACTCTTGGAGAATCATATTCCGCTATTTCAAAACTTGGACATTCATAACATTTGTCAACACAAAGCCCACACTCTTCAATGATCTTAAAATAATCCACTATATCAAATATTTTCTGTCTATGAATTTCTTCATCTGTTTCACTATCATTCTTTATTATAAAATGATTTGTAATTATTTTGGTTTCCTTATTGTAATTACTGATTTGCTTGACAAAGATATCGCCAAAACGTTTTTCGGTATTATTCATTCCTTCATATTGGACAGCTGTTGGTTCCATAGCAGCATCAAAGGTGAGTATACTCTCTTTATCCATAATATTAAAAATCTCCTGAAAAAATTCGTTAAGCTCTTTAGATGTTAATAAATAATTTATACTGTCAAAAGTGCAAAAAATAAAACCAAATTTATTCTTGAATGGAATCTTTCTCATATCAAGACATACTTTTTGTAAATCATTATCACAACTTTTTAACATATTAAGAGATATATCAGAAATCAAATATTCATCAAATTTTTTAGCAAGGAATCGAGAAAGTTTTCCTGTCCCACAAGCTAGTTCAAGAACGGATTTATTTTTAATCTTATAGTATCGATAAATTTTATATATATAATCAGCCCAATTTTTATAATTAAGATGAGACATCATCTGGTCATATATTTTCGGTAAAAAA
>JAFGPR010000059.1 GCA_016936095.1 Ignavibacteriales bacterium
GTTTTAACTGCGTGTATTAAATTCAATGCAGCATCAGAAGAGGGACGGTCGCTCGACCTTTGTGAGCCAACCATCACAATTGGAACCGGTGATTCTTGAACCATAAACGAAAGTATTGCTGCTGTATGATGCATTACATCTGTACCATGGCCAATCACAATTCCTTGCACTCCCCTTTCAATTTCTTTCCCAATTGCTTTTGCAGTTCCTATCCATTGTTCAGGTCCCATATTCTCGCTAAATACACCATACAATTTTTCTGTTTCTAAATTACATATATCAGCAAGTTCAGGAACAGAACCATATAATTCACCCGGTGAGAATGCAGGAATTACTGCACCTGTTCTATAATCAAGACGGCTTGCAATTGTTCCACCTGTGCCTAATAACTTCACAAATGGTTTTTTAGGATCGTAAGGAAATTCCTTTTCGGGAATTTTATAATTTGCTTCTTTTCGTCCTCTTATTTGAATATCAGTTACAATCTCAGCTAATATTCCAATGTTATAACCTGAGTTTAACTTAAGCACAATATGCTTTGGATCTGCTGTTTCTGAACGGGGTAGAATCAAACCTTTAAATATTCCTTTTACAGTTGATATTTCAACATCGCTCCAGACTTCAGCTGTGAATTTTTCCAATGTGTTTAACGCAATTCCTCTATATCCTTTATATTTATCGTTACTCATATTATTTCTCAATTTTTTTGTTGATCAGTTCGATTAATTTTCCTGCTTCAATTCTACCAACAGCATTTTTCATTACTAAGCTAGCTAAAACATTGTGATAATTTTCAGGTTTGAAAATTTTAATGTTTTTAATCTCAATGAATGCTTTATCAATAATTCTATCTATCTCCTCATCCGATAAGGGTGTAAATTCTTTATAACATTCGATGTTCTTTGTTTCACGAAATTTACGCATTAATGGGAGTATTGCACTTTTTAAGATTTTTTTGTCTTTTAATAATTTTAAAATTTGTTGCATAATATTTTCATCAAGAAAATCAACGTTTACTCCTTCACGTTTTAAACGTTTTCTAAATTGGACTAATACAACAGATACGAGTTTCGGTTCTAATTTCCAATCATTTACAGTAAGTTCAAATAGTTTTTTTGAATTTGATATTGCTAGTGGAATAATGCAATCTTCTGGTACTCCAATTGACCGATAATATTTTTCTAATGCCCATAAAGGTTTAGGTAAATCAGATTGTATTTTGTTTACTCTTTCTTGGGGAATATTCTTTGGAGGTAAATCCGTATCGGGATACATTCTTTGTGGTCCCGGTAAAATTCTTTCAAATCCATTTGTTCCATCACGCAATGCTTGTCTTGTCTCCGATGGTATTCCAATTGTTGCCTCTCTTGCTCTAATAATAATTTCTTCAACAGCCGTTGTTGAATCTCTCTCATCCCCCCAAACAATTACAACTGTATCATCATCTGTGGCATTGACTACTTTTTTGATTGAATGCCATTCGGAAGATGTAAGTGTTTCTCCCTTGCTATCTGAATGAATAATATTTGGAATTGAAGTCAAACATGCAATAACCCTAACTCTATCAGAAATTTCTTTAGAAAAATAAGTATCAGTTTGTGTCTGCCAATGGAGTAAATCGTAAAATCCTTTTAAGACAACACACTTTATTTTCAATCCGTTTTGAATAGCATTTACAATTGGTTGATAATGAGGATTTTTAAGTAGTTTGGTTATATCGTGTTTTGTTGCTTTGAATGTATCTGTTGTTATTCCCCTTTTCAATAACTCTTCCCGAAGTCTTAAAAGATTCCATTGTCTCATTGCTTCGTTGTAAGTAAGTAAGGGAATATTTTTGATTTGCGAAACACCCTTAATTTCAATTCGAGTGCCACCAGTTACACTGACGTTCACATCTTCCCGAGCAGCACCAATTCCAGTTCTAACCAATCCAGTTGTTCTGACATTAAAACGGCAAATTTGCGCCACTTCTGCAACTTCAACAGGAGTTTTCATTTCCGGGGCGGTTACAGTTTCGACAAGTGGCATTCCAAGTCTGTCGGTTTTATATATTCTTTCATGTCCTATATCACTTACTTCTCGACATGCATCTTCCTCAATTGAAATTTGAACTACATTAATTTCTCTGTTTTTGTAAGGTATTTTCCCATCCAAAGCGATAATTGAAGTTCTCTGAAATCCTGTAGGGATACTTCCATCAAGGTACTGCTTTCTTGCGATGTGTATTTCATCAACAATTTTACACTTAAACATCAATCCGACTGCAATTCCAATATCAAGTGCTTCTTCATTTATAAGAAAAGGGGGTGTATCATCCATCTCATAAGTGCAGACTGTTTCGCGATTAATACGATAGATGATATTTTTCTTTGTCTTAAATTCCATAAGTGCGGTGCCGTCATACTCACCTAATTCGGAGAGAGTTGGACGCATATGTCGAAGAATTTCAGCATCGTATTTATCGCTATAAATTCTTGCAGGACATCGGCAAAATAATTTTTTGTCCGTGAGTAATTGCTGATGAATCTCAAGTCCTGACTTAAAACCGACCCGTTCATAATCGGCTTCTGTCATTTCATTAAATGGTTTGAAAATAAAATCGTACATAAAATTTAATTTTTATTTATAAAATTTAATTTTTATTTTTTCATAAGAAAGAAGTAAGCCTGTCGCTGCAATTGGCACCATTACTATTTTCATCATTGTTTGATAACGAGGTAGTGCAAAAAAAATTGAAGAAACAACCGCAAAATATACAAAAACAAAAATAATGTATTTTAATTTTTGAGAACTATTCTTTTTGGTAAAGCCAATTATTGAAAACAAAAGTATTATTAACCAAGGTACTATATACAAAATATTTGTTGCTCTCGAATCTTTTTGATTAAAAATCCATAATTCGAAATTCTTAATAAAAATATTCTTAGCAAATTCAATTGGATTAGATTTTATGTAGCTAATTGCTTTATCTGAGTATAATTTATTAAAATAAACTTCAAATTTATCATTCCTTGGTAATGAAAGAATTTCAGCATGAATATTTTCATCGCCCCAACTACCAATCATTATTGAATTATTTCCTCTGTACAAATTTAATCCCGAACTGGTAGTCAGTGGAATTAAGTTATCAAAAATAATAAAATTTCTTATCACCCAAGGTAAAACTAAGATAAATATAATAGTACTATAAATAAAAATAATTTTGAATTTTTTCTTTATAAGAAAATAAAACATCAAAATAAATAAATAGACAAAAAATTCAACTCTGAAATATATTAATAAAGCAATTAGAATGGGAATAAAGTAACCTGTGTTCTTTGACTTCTCTTGAATATATAATCTCAACAAAATAATCGTAATTAAAAGATGGAAAATAATTGTTGGTGTTATTGAAGACACAGAAAATATGAACTCGGGTAATATTGCATAAATTAAAACTGCAATTAAAGCTGTTCTGTTATCAAATATTTCTAATACTAATTTATAGAGAAAAACAACAATCATTAAAGAAAGAAATATTTGGAAAAGAATTATTGCGATATTTGTAATAATTTCATTTTCAATCAAAAAAAAGGGTAAGATTGTATAAACATAACCTGGAGGCATATAAGCAGATGGATATGGTTTTACGCTTTCAGAATATAAATATTCAAGTTTATTCCCATCTATATAAAATAAAGAATAACCATTTCCATTAATAATATTCTTTGCAACTTCACCATATTCCCAACGATTAACATTTTCTAAATCAACATAAAATACCAGAAATAATAACCTCAAAATAAGTGCTAAAATAATTATCCAAAATAGTTGTCTGTTTATTTTCATAAATTTTTTTATGAAACTTAAAGTTAAAAATTAAAAGATATTTTACTATTCTTCTGTCAAAACTAATTACAACTTATTAAATAAACAATAAAGTAAAGTGTATAAAACAAAATTAATTTTAATTCTTCTAAATGTATCATAATTATAGTTTAATTTCAATTTGTAGTTGTATTTTTAAAATAAAAAAATAATTTTTTAATTAAATGGGAAAGAATATGGATTTTTTAAAAGTAAAAAATCTTACAAAAACATTCGGAAAGATAAAAGCTGTTGATGATGCTTCATTCTCTGTACCCGAAGGTTCAATATTTGGACTAATCGGCAGGAATGGAGCAGGAAAAACGACTACTATCCGAATGATAATGGACATTTACAAACCCGACGGTGGAGAAGTGATTTTTGAGGGTTTGAAAGATGGAGTTGATTTTCGAAGTGCTGTCGGTTACTTACCTGAAGAAAGAGGATTGTATAAGAAAATGAAAGTTATAGACACTTTACTTTTCTTTGCTGAAGTAAAAGGTAAAACAGGTAAAGCGGTTGTTCGAAAAGCAAATGAATATTTGGAAAGATTTGAATTGCTAGATAGAAAAAACTCCAAACTCGAAGATCTGTCAAAAGGCAACCAGCAGAAAATTCAGTTTATTATAACTGTTTTACACGATCCGGATTTTCTAATTCTCGATGAACCATTTGCAGGACTTGACCCAATCAACACGGGTATGTTGAAAGA
>JAFGPR010000060.1 GCA_016936095.1 Ignavibacteriales bacterium
AAATAAAAGTATTGCTTATTATCAGTGGTTGCCACGCATAACCGAGATGCCAAACGGGAATATTGCAATTACTTGGTCAAGTTGGAAGCAGGAAAGCGACCGAGAAGGTGTTTATGCTCGGATATTTGATGAAGATTTAAATCCAATCTCACTTGAAGACAGAGTTAATGATTATACTCCAAGTTATCAATGGGAACCTGATGTTATTGCTACTGATGACAATCAATTAATCATTGTATTTTCAAGTTGGGGAATAGTTGGAAGAGATTATGAAATTGTTGCTAAAAAAATGACTCCACGAGTTGAGCAAGGCGTAATTCATTGGGATACTTATGGACATACTAACGGAATCACTACATCGAAATTTTTTGTTCACGTAATTGATACAACGCAATTAACTGGTGACACTTATGAAATTACTTTCAAATCACTTAGCAATGATAGTGTATATGCAACTATACAAAATCTAAGTACAACAAATTTTATGATTACTGATTTCCCGCTGGATAAAGGAAAAAATGTTTTTTATTTAACTGAAACATTTGAAGGGGTAGCGGTTGAATTTCTACCCGAGTTTACACTTGCTTTAGATTTGGTTAATTCTCATTTCATAAATCATTCTGGAACAAATGTAATTTTCTCAACTCAAAAACCAACAGGTCAAGTATTATATGAAGCGATGGATTGTGGAGTGATCTGGGCAGATTGTGATACCCTACCCGATGGCAAATGGGCAAATATAATTGATTCGGCTTATTCTGGTTCAATGACACGAGATATTCAATGTCCCTTTACCATTCGTGATTTAACAAACGAAAGTCAATTAGAATTTTATATTGCTGAAAAAACACCTGTAAACAAACAATGGGATCCGGGGGAAAATATTATAATTTTAAACTCAAACTCAGTTATTCCATCTTATATTCGTTTTCATGCACAAGTAAATACAACAAAACCTGCAGGTTCGATTTTATTCCCTATGCAAGGTGACACGAATATAGTTTTAACAACCCGACCACTTGACAGCAATGATGTATTTCAATTTCAAACGATTAAAAGTTACATGACGACTGGAGTGATTGATAGAAATAATATCTTAGGACAGTATAAACTTGAACAAAATTATCCGAATCCTTTTAATCCTACAACTACAATTCAATTTACAATACCAACAGATAATATTGTAAAGTTAAATATTTACAATATTCTTGGTCAAAAAGTAAGAACCTTAATAAACGAAAATCGAAAACAGGGTACATATAAAGTGTTGTTTAACGGATATTCTGATAATGGTGCTCAACTTGCGAGTGGAATATATCTTTATGTTTTAGAATTTGACAAGCAGTTAATAGCGAAAAAAATGGTTATGCTGAAATAATATATATTTTTCAACCATAGGGTTAAACCTATGGTTGTATATAATTTACTTCTTATTTTCTAAAATTAAATCAACAAATTCACGGAATGCACCTTCTCCCCCATTTTTTTTGCAAATATAATCAGAAAGTTTTTTAATTTGTGCGGTAGCATCTTTTGGGCATGCAGTCAATCCTGCAATTTTCATTATACTAATGTCATTTACATCATCACCAATGAAAGCTATATTTTCTAATTTGAGATTTTTCTCTTTACAAATTTCCCTGACTTTTTCTGCTTTATTTTCAATAGCAATATAGCAGAAATTCATTTTTAATCTCTCTGCTCGTTTAATTGCCATTTCCGAAACGTCAGTAGAAATTATCCCATATTCTATTCCTGCATTTCTTAATAAAGCAGTACCCATTCCATCTTTAACTTGGAATTTTTTCATTACTAATCCGTCGTTAGTATAATATAAGCCTCCGTCGGTTAATACACCGTCAACATCAGTAATGACGAACTTAATTTTCTTTATTTTGTTTTTTAATTTCTTTTCCATTTAAAATCAAAATTGTTAATATTCTATTTACAATTTAATAAAAATAATTAAATAAAGAAATTTTATCCGTTGCTGTTTGTAATTATTCTAAGTCCAACAATTCCAATGATAATTAAAAATATAAAAAAATAAATTAAAGGATTAACATTTTTTTGGAAGACTATGTTGTCATAAAAAACGGCACCCATAATTCCAATACCCATCCAAATTGAATAAGCTACACCCAAAGGAATATTCTTTAATGATTTTGAAAGGAAAAAGGCACTGAATAGACCTGAAATTGCGTAAAAAATAATAGGAACAATTTTAGTAAAACCCTTTGTGTATTTTAAGCTAATTGCCCAAATAATTTCAAAGATACTAGCAATAAGTAAATATATCCACGGCATAATATAACTTAAGCCAATTCTTTAACATTACTAATACGACGCAATTTTTTCATGGAATTAAGTTCTGATTCAAATATTTTTTTCCTACCATCACCTAATGCTTTCTCAATATCTCTTATATTACGAACCATTGAGAAGAGACCATGAATTTCTACTGAAGCTGCTTGGTCACTACCCCACATAGCTCTGTCTAAAGTTATGTGGCGTTCTACAAAATTTGCTCCTAAAGAAACTGCTGCATAAGTTGGAGCTAATCCTGTCTCATGTCCAGAATAACCAATTGGAATATTCGGAAAAATTTCTCTATATGTACGAATTACGTTTAAATTCAATTCATTTAAATTACATGGATAACAGGAAGTTGATTGAGCTATTAATAATTCAGAACCCTTGAGTAAATCAACTGCAATTACTACTTCTTCAATCGTTGACATTCCAGTAGAGAGCATAATTGGTTTTTTAGTTTCTTTGATTCTTCCTAATAATTCCAAATCTGTTAACGAAGCAGATGCAACTTTATACATTATTGGATTAAAACTCTCTAAAAAATCAACTGATTCTGTATCCCAGGGCGATGCAAACCAATGTATTTTTTTTTCTTTACAATGTTGATCAATAACTTCAAATTCAGCAAAACCAAATTCCATTTTATGTCTATAATCAATATATCTTATCCTTCCCCATGGTGTATCTCTTTCAATATCCCATTCCGAACGCGGAACACATATCTCTGGTGTTCTTTTTTGAAATTTTACAGCATCACATTTGGCAAATACTGAACCATCAATTAGTTGTTTTGCAATTTCAATATCACCATTATGATTGATCCCGATTTCTGCAATAATGTAGACAGGATGACCATCTCCAATTATTTTATTTCCAACTTTTACTTCTCTCATTTTAATTTCCTCCATTTATTTTATATTTACCAACAGGTCCACCCACCGTCTACAATAATATTTGAACCTGTTACATATTTTGAAGCATTACTTGCTAAATAAACAACAGCACCAGCAAAATCTGATTTATCGGCCATTTTTCCTAAAGGAGTTCTCTCAGAATATTTTTTTATAAAATATTTATCTTGGTTGTTTTCAATTCCTCCAGGGGTTATTGAGTTTACTCTAACATTTCTACTACCCCAATATGCTGCAAGATATTTAGTAAAAGAAATTACTGCCCCTTTTGTAGTTGAATATGCAGGTGGTTTGTAAAATTTCTGATTACCATCTATATCTTTATATAAATTTTGATTAGGAGCTACAATTCCATACATTGAAGCAATATTTATAATACTTCCAGAATTTTCGTCAGCCATCACCGGACCAAATATTTGAGAGCAAAGGAAGGTACCTGTCAAATTTACTTCCAAAGATTTATTCCATAATTCTATGGGATAATTTTCAAATTTAGATTCATCTAATATGACTTTGGGATTTTCAACCATATCATTAACAGCTGCATTATTTACTAAAATATCTATTCTTCCAAAATCTTTTAATACTCTATCTTTTGCCTTGGTTATAGAATCTCTTTTTGTAATATCCATAAAAATACCGATGGAGTCATTCTCTAATGTAATAGCAAATTCTTCACAATCTGAATGATTTAAATCGGTTACAATCACTGTAGCACCTTGATTAGATAAAGCTTTGCACAGTTCTTGCCCAAGAAGTCCGACTGCACCCGTTACAACTGCAATTTTGTTATCTAAACTAAATATATCCATTTATTTCGCAATAGGCTTAGTATTAAAGTTAGAAGTTTTTCTTATTAAGGAAAGAGGTTGAATTGGAATACCTCTTAAATGTTTTTCAAGATTATCATGATTAATGATTTTTGCTAAATTACAAAATACTTCATCGTAGACCGACAAAGTATAATTTACATCTTCTTCGGTATGTGAAAAAGACATATTGTGGTATCCACCCCATAATATCCCACGTTTAATTAATTCTTGCTGAACATAAGATTTGATAATTAGAGGTTCTTCAAAAAGATTATTAAATGTAATTAATGTTCTAAAAGGATAACCAACAATAGAAGCAAAACTTACTTTATTGTTTTGAAAAATGTTTTCAACACCAATTTTTAATTTTTCACCTAATGAATATATATGCTCAATTACATTTTTTTCTTTCATTTCAGTTATAGTTGCTTTAGCCGCAGCTAATGATAATGCCTCACCACCAAAAGTATTGAAGAAAAATACACTATTACCTATTAAATTCATAATATCTTTTCTACCTGTTAGAACGGATAAAGGCATACCGTTGGCAATA
>JAFGPR010000061.1 GCA_016936095.1 Ignavibacteriales bacterium
ATTCAAACTGAAAACCTGTATCAGTTGATAAGTCATGATAATTACTTGTAAAACGAATTTCCTCTGCCATAATCTTTTCTATTGTTTATTTGAAAATTTAATTGGCAAAAATACAATAAATCTACAAAATGAAAAGACACAATTCTTAAAATAATTACTTATTTTTGCAGCAAATAATTTTTAGATTCAATGGATAATACAAGATTAATAGCAATTTTAAATTCTATTATTGAACCGATAGTATTTGTTGATACTAACCATGTTATCTCCTTTATGAATTTTGCAGGAATTGAAAAATATAAGGACCGTGGAGGGCAGGATTTATTAGGGAAATCTATTTTCGATTGCCATAATGAAAACTCCAACAAAATCATTAAAGAAACATTTAATATTTTACAAAGTGGCTTAGACGAAAAATTTATTTGTATAACTGATAAAAACGAAAAATATTTTATTCGTGCAGTAAGGCATGAATCTGGTAAATTACTTGGCTACTATGAGAGATTTGAAAAAAATATTTAAATAAGAAGCAGAAGAATGATAATAATAAGGTCAATTATACTCGCTCTTTTTCTATTATATGTTACTTCGTATTCGCAGGAAGAAAAGCCAATTATAAAAATTCATTACATTGGTCATTCCTCCTTCATTATGCAATTTGACGATGATATTTCAGTTCTTACTGATTATGGAACTTCAAATGCTTGGGGTCTGGATAGTCCGATTTATGATATCAACGATTTTCAACCAACAATAGTAACTTATTCTCATACTCATCACATAGATCACTTTGATTCTGCTCGGGTTCCAAATGCTCAATACATTTTCAAAGAACCAAATACACTAGAACTCGATGGATTAGAAATTACTCCAATTCAAACATGCGAAAAAGAATTAGGTGCAAATGATGTTACAAGTTATCTATTTGAATATAAAGGATTAAAAATATTGCACCTTGCAGATGCTCAAGCATATATTACTAATATTTATGAAGATAGTGTTCGACAAAAAGTGAAAGAACTTTATCCTGAAAGAGTTGATTTATTATTTATGACTATTGGATTTTATAAAGACATATCAAAATCTGCAGAGGAATTTCTATATTTTCTGAAACCTCAAAATGCAATATTAATGCATTACTGGTCAAAAGATGAAAAGGATAATTTTTTAAATATCATTGATAGTCAAAAAGTGAATAATCATCGTGAGTATGAGATAATCAAAATTGATGATTCAAAATACTTCCTTTTCGAGAATGATAAAAACAAAGAAAATTTAGAAATAATAAAAGTAATAAGTTTAGAACCAAAACCATTTACTGAGATCAAACAAGAGGTAAATAATGACGAATAAAAAATTCTTTATATGGCTTATTGTCAGTAATGTAATCTTAATCGTAATTATAATTATTTTAGGATTTATTTTTATTCATAATAATCATGATGAAAGATTTTATCTTCTTGGACGAGGGATAGGAACGTCACTTGCATTCCTTGACTTAGGACTAATGCTAATTTATTTCTTTTGGTACAAAAAACGACAGAAAAATAAATAATTTATTTTTTGAATATAAAGTATAATGCAAGAACAAGAAAAGCAAAACCGATAAAGTGGTTTATCTTAAAGGTTTCATTTCTGAAAAACATAATTGAAAAAACGGTAAAAACAGAGAGAGTAATTACTTCCTGAATTACTTTCAACTCAACAAGACTAAATGAACCGCCATTTCCAGAATATCCCAATCTATTTGCTGGAACCTGGAAACAGTATTCAAAAAAGGCTATACCCCAGCTTATGACAATTACTATAAATAAATTTAATTTGCTAAAACCACTCATTTCTTTAAATTTGAGATGACCATACCAAGCAAAAGTCATAAAAGTATTCGAAGCGACCAATAAAAGTATTGTGTAAAAGGAGTTCATATAAAATTCACTAATTTTATTTTAAAAATTTTGCAAATTTAATTATTGTAATTCTCTAAACCAATTTTCTAATGTCCATTTAGTAGGTAGTTTTCCTTGAACTATAACTTTTTCATTAATCACCAATGCGGGTGAAAGCATTACTCCATAATCTGCAAATTTATTTATGTCTGTAACTTTTTCAATATTAGCTTCGATGTTTTTTTCAGTTATTACCTCTTTGACCATTGCCTCTAGTTTTACGCAATTCGGACAACCAGAACCAAGCACTTTAATTTCTAACATTCTTATTCCCCTTTAATTTTTTCTAAATAGAACTTGTGAAAATTATTTCTTATTTTATCTCTAACTAGACGATAAACAGGCATTACTTCTTCTTCGGTTCCAACTGCATCGGCGGGGTCTTCAAAATCGAGATGCAGACGATTTTTAACTTTGCCAAGAAAAACGGGACAGGTTTCTTTCGCATTATCGCAGACAGTGATTAGATAATCAAAAGACTCCAACAAATACTTCTGTACATTTTCCGGCTTCTGATTGCTAATGTCTATTCCAATTTCTGCCATTGCTTTAATTGCAAATTGATTTGGTTTATCTGCAGGTTTAGTCCCCGCTGAATAGACTTCCAATCTTGAATCAAAAGATTTTAAGAATCCTTCAGCCATTTGACTACGGCAACTATTGCCAGTGCATAAAATTAATATTTTCATCTTACACTCCTTTTAATAGAACGCGGATTAAACTGATTCAGCAGATTTTAGCGGATTTTTAAATTCATTTTTAAAAACTTTTCGTTTAAATTCTGCATTCTTTCCGAAATTGAATAATAGCCCAACTTCTATATCGGTTGCTCTCAAATAATTAATAAGTTGTGCTTCGTGTTCTTCACATAAGTTTTCGGTA
>JAFGPR010000062.1 GCA_016936095.1 Ignavibacteriales bacterium
GAATTATCCAAATCCATTCAATCCATCTACATCTATTGAATTTTCAATTGATAAGGAAGGAGACGTATCTTTATCTGTATATTCTATAACAGGTGAATTAATAGGGCATTTAATTAATTCAACTAGTTTTGCTGCTGGAACGTATAGAATTTCTTTTGATGCATCAAAGTTAGCTGCTGGAACGTATATCTATACCTTAAGACTTGGTAATCAGACTGTTTCTAAAAAAATGATGCTATTAAAATAACAAAATTCGCTATTTGGCCGGATTATTGATTATAGTCCGGCTTTTTTATTAATATACTTGGCTTTGATTGTGGATAGACGTGAAGAAATAAAAAAATTACTGGAATTACATAAAATAAAACAAAGTTGGCTAGCTCAAAAACTAGGGATAAAAAGCCAAACTTTGCATTATCTAATTAATAAACGCACAAAAATAGATAATGAACTATATCAACAAATTTTAGAAATAATTGAATCTTATCAATATGAATTAGATTTATCTGAGCAACCGGTTATTGACGATAGTACTATTTTTGATAAAAAGATTTTAAGTGAAATAAGCAATCGTTTGAGAATATTTGCAAAAAGAAGATATGGAACTTTAAAAAATTTGGCTACTGCGTTAGGTATATCTCCTCAACAACTACATCAATATGTTAGTAGTCGACGAGAACCAAGAATACGTGTTCTATTAAAACTATTTTCTCTGGGGTGTGATATAAATTGGTTATTAGGTGGGGCTGAGTCAATGGATGCTTATGTAACTTACAGATTAGAGAATGAAATAAGAAAATATCAAAATTCAATATCTCAGATGTACAATATTTTAGAGCAGATAAAAAAATAATTTTTGTGGAGCTATGGAGGCTCGAACTCCAGACCTTCTGAATGCCATTCAGACGCTCTCCCAACTGAGCTATAGCCCCAATTTTTACATTGTAAATTTGCAATATTTTTTTTATAAATGCAATAAATACTTTAAATATTATGAAAAAAACTAAATTTAAAATTCACTTACTTAAATTAGTAAGAATATTTATTACATATCTTATACTGTTTTTTATCTTTTCCTGCGATGACACAATTACAGAAGATGATATCGATAATATAATAATACCATCGAATAATGTCAGTTATATAGAATACATCCAACCTGTTTTTAATATAAAATGTACAACATGCCATGATGGTCAATCAAACGAAACTAATCTAGATTTAACAACTTGGGCAGGTGTTCGTGCAGACGCCTCAATAGTTGTACCTTATTATCCGCAAAATAGCAAACTAGTCTGGTCTATTGAAAGAGTTACTGGATATTTACCAATGCCTCCTTTAAATGCACCTGTTAGGCCTTTAACAGTAAATCAAATAGAAGGTATAAAGACTTGGATCACAGAAGGAGCTCAATATAACTAATATTTATAACCATTTCATTTCTTTGTACCATTCTACAGTTCGTTTCATCCCTTCTTCTAAAGTTACTTCTTGGGAATAGCCTAATTCATCAATTGCTTTAGTAACACTGCAAGTCCAATTTTCCTGAACCCAATCGCGTGCTTTTTCTAAATTAAAAGTAGCTGGTTTTGAACTAAATTTTGAAAAAATTTCAGCAATTGCTGCAACTGAATAAACAATAAAATGAGGTAACCTAACGATTATAGAGTTTCTATTAAATCCTTTTTTCATTGCCGATTTAATTTCTTTCCAATCATAAAATTTCTCTGAACTAATAAAATATATCTGTCCAGTTGCCTTTTCATTAAAAGCGGCTAATTCAATTCCATTAATTAAATCAGCAATATGAACTATACTAAGTAATTTCTTATTAAAACCTATTAAGGAAAACAGACCTGCTTTATATGTTTTAAAAACCAAATAAATTTCTGTATCTCTTTCACCATAAATTGCAGGAGGACGAATAATCGTAATTGGGAGTCTATTCATAAATGATTGAGAAACTTTTTCTTGCTCTAATTTGCTTCTTCCATAAGTTGTAATGGGATGAGGTATCACCTTTTCATCACATGGTATTCTATCTAAGGAGGGGCCACATGCTGTCTGACTGCTGATTATTATAATTCTTTTTATTCCCGGACAGACTTCTTCGCAAGCCTCAAGTAAATTTTGTGTTGTCAAGACATTCCCGTCAAAATAACCCTTTTCATCTTTTGCTTTCACAACACCTGCACAATGAAATAAATAATCAGCATCCTTAAGAACATTTCTTAAGGAATCTTTATCTGTCAAACCGCTATCAATAAGTTCAACTGGTTTATCCTTCAACCAGCGTAAATTACTCGTTTTTCGAACAATACATTTAACAGAATGACCTATTTCTAATAGTCTATCAACTAAATGGCTACCGACAAAACCTGTCCCACCCGTAACAACTGAAATTACTTTATTCATAATACTCACAAAAAATTATTAAATTTTATTTATTTAATTTATATTTAAATATTGATATTTCAAAAATATAAAAAAATTCTATCTAATACTAATGGAGGATAAAATTGGATCTTTTTCAAAAATGTTATGAATTTACTCGAGCCGATGAAGTAAAAGCACGTGGGGTATATCCATATTTTCGACCAATTCAAGAAAGTGAAGGACCTGTTGTAATGATTGAAGGCAAAAAGAAGATTATGGCTGGCTCAAATAATTATCTTGGTTTAACTACCCATCCTAAGGTTAAAGAAGCTGCTCTAAAAGCTCTTGAAAAATATGGTACAAGCTGCTCTGGTTCTAGATATCTTACTGGAACGATAGATTTACATAATGAACTAGAATTTCGTTTAGCAAAATTCTTTCAAAAAGAAGCAGTATTATTATTTAGTACTGGATACCAGACCGCCCAAGGAATAATTCCAACATTAGTTCAAAGGGGTGATTATGTAATTTCTGATAGAGATAATCATGCTAGTATAGTTGCGGGTAATGTAATGACAAAAGGAGCAGGAGGTTCTTTAATAAGATATAAACATATGGATTTGGATGATCTTGAAAGAGTTCTTTCAAAAACACCAAAGGAAGCAGGGAAGTTAATTGTTAGTGATGGCGTTTTCAGCACTGGTGGTAGTATTGTAGATTTACCTAGATTAGTAAAATTAGCAAAAGAATACAACGCAAGATTATTAATAGATGACGCTCATTCAGTTGGAGTAATCGGTAAGGGTGGCCGTGGTACTGCAAGTGAGTTTGATTTAGAAAAAGAAGTAGATATGACAATGGGTACATTTAGTAAGACTTTTGCTTCTTTAGGTGGATTTGTTGCCACAGACGCCAAAGTAGTAGATTATTTAAAACATCATTCACCTGCCCTAATATTCAGTGCTTCACCTACACCAGCATCTGTTGCTTCTGCATTGGCTGCATTAGAAGTACTCGAAGAACATCCTGAACTTGTAACAAATTTAATATCAAATGCTGATTATGTAAGGAAAGGTTTAAAGGAAAAAGGATTCACCGTACTTGAGGGTAGGACAGGTATTGTTCCAATAATTGTTGGAGATGATGAGTTAGCATTTTATATGTGGAGAAGATTATTCGATGAAGGAGTATTCGTTAATGTATTTGTCTCACCAGGTGTTCCTCAAGGAAGACAAATGATGCGTAATAGTTTTATGGCAACACACGAAAAGAAGCATTTAGATTTTGTTATTGATGCATACGAAAAAATCGGAAAAGAATTAAATCTTATTAAATAGATTAAATTATTTTGATTTTGTTGTCTTGGAGTTCTATTGCAAAATGTTCAGATAATAAAAGTTGAAACAAAGAAGGATTTATCGAAATTTATTAAATTCCCTTGGCGACTTTACAAAAATGATTCATACTGGGTACCTCCTCTAATAATTGATCAAAAAAAAATATTTAATAAAAAGATAAATCCTTTTTTCCGTCATGGTGATATACAATTATTTTTAGCATATTCTGAAAATAATATTGTTGGCAGAATTGCAGCAATATCAAACGATTTGCATAATAAAGTCCACAATGATAGAATAGGATTCTTCGGTTTTTTTGAATCAATAAATGACCAATCTGTAGCAAATGTACTATTTGAAAATGTAGAAAACTGGTGCAAAGATAAAGGTTTTAATGAAATGCATGGTCCAGCTAATCCATCAAGTAACGAAGAATATGGTTTATTAGTTGATGGCTTCAATGACTCACCACGGATTATGATGACTTATAATCCCAAATATTACATTGATTTATATGAAAATTATGGTTTAATCAAAGCTAAAGATTTATATGCTTTTAAGTTAATAGATAACCAAGTCATTACTTCTGAAAAGATGAAAAGAGGGGCAGAATTAGTTAAAAGAAAATATGGTATAAAGATTCGGCCAATTAATATGAAAAATTTCAATAAAGATCTTGAAAATTTTAAATATATTTATAATAAAGCGTGGCAACCAAACTGGGGTTTTGTACCTATGACGAATGAAGAGATAGATTACATTGCGAAAAGTTTGAAAAGCTTTATAAACCCAGACTTGATAATTTATGGATATATAAATGATGAACTAGTCTCAGCTGCACTTGTTCTTCCAGATTACAATTATGTACTTAAGGGAATGAATGGACGAATCTTTCCGAATCTTATTAAGTTGCCTTTTCTTAAGAAAAAAATTGAGTGGGCAAGAATAATTACATTAGGTGTTATCCCAGAATATCAGAAAAGAGGTATTGATACTTTAATGTATTACGAATTATATAAAAGAATTGTAAATGCAGGCTATCATTTTGGAGAAGCAAGCTGGATTCTGGAGGATAACATTATGATGCTTCGGGGTGCAGAATTACTTAATGCAGAAATATATAAGACCTATCGAATTTATTCAAAGAAGATATAACTCACTTAATATCTATCCATTTTTTGCTTCAGTATATTTTGAAATATGTCCTGGGTCAATTTTTATTAAAGATTCAAATATTTCTTTATCCTCATAATCTTTAAGATATTCGATTATTTCATTATGCTTTGCATCAAAAAATACTTTTAATAGCACACTTAAAGAACCTATTTTATCTTTATCCCTTTCAAGATTTTTTATTAACTGAACAATTTTTGTCTGAGAAGTTTTTTTGTTGCTTTTAAAAAAATCAATCCCTTCATGGTAAGTATAATAGTCTTTTCTAAACTGCAAATATTTTTCGTTCATCAAATTTTCGATAAGACCATATTTATTATAACTACTACTGCTCATCTCCCAACTATCAGAAAATTTACTTCCTGCTCCTCTTGACACGATGTCGTATGCTTTTTCGAAATATACTGAACCGCTTAATTCTTCCCACGAATCAGCATCAAAACCGAGAATAATAAATGCATAATAGTCTAACATACTCGTAACTGCATTGAAGCTTAATGGATCAAAATACATTCTCTGTCCTTTTTCGTATTCAAAATTCCAAGAATTATCCATAATACTAAGCATTAAAGATTTGTCCTGTGTTTTGTAAATTTCTCTTTGACTTGTTACAACTAATTGAGCACCATAATTCACTTCTCCAGATGCAGAAGTAAAGAAGATATTAAACGTGCAATTTATTTTTTCGTATTCCCAAGCATCACCAGTAAATTGAGTATTGTTAAGATAATATTCAATTTCATTTGCGAAATTTTCAAGTTTATCTCTTGAGGCGGTTTCAAGTTGTTCAAAATTTATAATAACTTTTGCCTCAAGTTCCTGAGAGAATAAATTACTTGAAAAAACCAATAAAATAATAAAGACAAGACTTTTCATTTTATTTCCATAATTAATTTTTAAACTTGTTAAAAAATAAAAAAATGAATATAATTATTCAACACATTTTTAAATTTATTTATGTTAAAAGAAATATTAAAAATTATTACGTTTATTTTATTAATTGCTCCAATTATTAATTCCGCACAGATAAATCCTGGCGCACGTCAAAATGGATTATCAAATTCCGATGTTGCTTTAAGCAATGATGTATTTTCTATATTCAATAATCCTGCCGGAATTTCGCAGATGAATTGGAGAGAAATAGGCGGTTATTATTCATTTGCTCCATTTGGATTAAAGGAGTTAGCAACAGGATATGTAGCATATAATGAACATACCTCAATTGGTTCGTTTGGAGCTGGTTTTATGATTTATGGTTTTGAATTATACAAAGAATCAAAATTTGCTTTGACTTACAGCAAGGATTTTAATAAAAGATTTTTTGCAGGAGTTACAATTCTTTATCAAAATGTCTCAATTGAAAATTATGGGAATGATAATACATTTTGTTTTAATATTGGCGGTTTAGCATATTTATCTAAAGATTTACGTTTAGGATTTAAGTATCATAATATTACAAGAGCTACTTATGGTAATGAGGCAAACCAAATCCCAGTTGTATTTGGTAGTGGCATAAGTTACGATTTGATTGATGAAACTTCAATAAATTTTAGTATAGAAAAAGATATTGATCTCCCATTATCATTTAGATTTGGTGTTGAATATTCAATTATCAAGTACTTAGATTTAAGAGTAGGAATTCAAAATGAACCCGATTCATATTCTGGTGGGCTTGGAATAAATTATTCGATATTGCATTTAGATTATTCAATTTTCACTCATAACGATTTAGGATTAACACATCAAATAGGTATAATAATCGACTTTGGAGAAGATACTCCAAGAAATAAACGAATTAAAGAATATTTAAAATTACAATAATACTTTGAACAAACTACTTTTATTTTTTTATATATTTTTTCAATTCTCGATTGAGATTTTCTCTCAGATTGATACAACTATTTTGGATAATAGTAATCTGGACAATATGATTGAGGAATCAACTATTGATAAAGAAGATTCTCAATTATTTGATTTATTAGAAGAATTACTTGACAATCCCATTGACCTGAATCAAGCTGAATTTGACGACTTACTCGCAATTCCCTTTGTTGACAATTACACAGCACAAACAATTTTGAGTTATGGACGTGAAAGAAAATATAAATCTGTAGCAGATTTATATTTAATAGAACAATTAGATAAAGAATTAGTTGACAAAATAATTCCATAC
Organism: Ignavibacteriales bacterium; assembly: GCA_016936095.1. Taxonomy (GTDB): domain Bacteria; phylum Bacteroidota; class Ignavibacteria; order Ignavibacteriales; family Melioribacteraceae; genus JAFGPR01. The sequence goes on from JAFGPR010000062.1 coordinate 7,060, forward strand.
CTGACTGTTGAATCACAAACATCCACAGATATTATAAAACCATTAAGAAAAAATATATTTGAAAATACAAATATTGAATTTAGGTCAAGAGTGATTAATAACCTTCAAGTTCAAAAAGGATTTTATAATGATAATTATTTGGGTAACAAATTAAAATCGTATAATCGATTAAAAATTAAATATGCTAAAAATATTCAAGCTGGTTTTTTAATTGAAAAAGATCCCGGTGAAAATTCTTATACTGATTTTATTTCTTATCATTTTTACAGTGAAAAATTATACTTTGATAATAAATTTGCTCTTGGAGATTACTTATTAGAATTTGGACATGGACTCGCTTTATGGAGTCCTTATTCATTTTCGAAAGGAAGTGATGCTATTAAAGCACCTATTAAAAATGCTCGCACAATTAAACCATACACAAGTGCAGACGAAAGTCAGTTCTTCAGAGGAATTGCATCTGAATTTACCTTTGGAAGTTTTAGGACAAGTATTTTTTATTCCAATAATTACTTCGACGCAACTTATGATTCTCTACGAAAAATTGTTAGTTCAATAAATTATTCTGGATACCACCGAACAGAGAATGAGATATTAAAAGAAAATAACTTAAGAGAAATATTTTGGGGTGGTTTATTTGAATATTCTTTAAGTGATAAAATTTCTTTTGGAGTATTATATTATCAATCAAGATTTAACACACCGTTTGAACAAAGTGATTATTACGGATTAAAAGGAGATCAATTTGATTTTATATCAACCTCTTACAAAGTACTTTTAGATAAAGTTTATTTCACAGGAGAATTTTCATATAATTCAACTTCGGTTGCTTCACTAAATATTATTAACATACCTTTATCTAAAAAGTTTATAATAACGACATCCATTCGAAATTACCCCAGAAATTATTATAATCTTCATTCAAACGGATTCGGAGAAAGTTCAAGAACACAAAATGAATTTGGTTATTATTTTGGTTTCTTATGGAAATCAGAATTCGGAAATTTTAATTTATATTTTGATCAATTTAAATTCCCATATCCTACCTACAGCAATCCTCTTCCGTCAAAGGGCAATGAAGTCCTATTAAATTACTCGGTAAAGCCATTTAAAAAAACAGAAATAATTTTAAAAATAAAAAACGAGAATAAAGAAATTTCAGAAACAATTATTGGTGAAGATGCACTGATTATGCAAAATAAATACAATTTCAAAATCGAAGCAATTTACTATGTTATAAAAGAAATTAGACTAAAGACAAGATTTGAATATGTTACAATAAATAACGATTTAGACAATAAAGAAGACGGCTTCCTGACATTTCAAGATATTCAATGGAGACCGAGTAAACAATTAGATGTTTATGCTAGAATTATTTTTTTTAGAACTGACTCATACAATTCAAGATTATATGAATTTGAGAATGACATAACCGGTATAATTACTAATCCGGCAATGTATGGTGAAGGAATAAAATGGTACTTTCTCATAAAATATAAACCGTTTGATTTTGTTACAATTTCAATGAAATATTCAGAATTATATAAACCAAATGAAAATACCATCGGAAGTGGTGATAGTGAAATACCAATAAATTTGAGTAATTACATCTCCATCCAAGTTGATATAAAATTGTAATATATATCAAAATTTTAATTCCATTTGTATTTATAAATAATATTCTTCCTATTAAGTTATAAAAGGAATTTGTTATTTTAGATTTTTCTTGCTAATAAAGCTCTCTATATCTAAATTTGCACGTTTAAATTTTTTAAATAATAAAAAGGAAACTTATTATGAGAACTATCGTAGCAATGCCAGGTGACGGAATTGGTAAAACCGTTTTACCAGAAGCAATTAGAGTTTTACAGTCAGTTGGATTTGAAGCAGAATACATTCACGCTGATATCGGTTGGGATTTTTGGTGTAAAGAAGGTAACCCTCTTCCACAAAGAACAATTGATTTGTTGAAAGAGCACAAACTTGGATTATTTGGTGCAATAACTAGCAAACCTAAGGATGCTGCTGATAAGGAATTAGATCCATCATTGAAAGGTAAAGGATTAGTATACTTTTCCCCTATTGTATCAATGAGACAAATTTTTAATCTCGACATTTGTATTCGTCCGTGTATTTCTTTTAAAGGTAATCCTTTGAATTTTATTCGTAAAGATGGTAAAGGTGGAAGTCAAGAACCAATTGTTAATACAGTAATTTTTAGACAAAATACTGAAGGATTATATTCAGGAGTTGAATGGACGAATCCACCAGAAAATGTTAGAGAAGCATTTTCCACTCATCCAAAATGGAAAACATTTAAGAATGTTCCACCTGAGGAATTAGCAATTTCAACAAGAATAGTAACCAAGAAAGCATCAACAAGAATTATTCGTGCCGCTTTTGAATATGCTAAAAAATTTGGTTATACAAATCTCACACTATGTGAAAAACCAAATGTCCTTCGTGAGACTTCAGGAATGATGTTCAAAATCGCAAAAGAAATAGCGAAGGAATATCCTAGTATTGCTTTGTGGGATACTAACATTGATGCACAAATGATGTGGCTTACAAAAAATCCTGAAGAATACGGAATTATAGTTGCTGAAAATATGTTTGGAGACATAATATCAGATGGCTTTGCTGGATTAGTAGGAGGACTTGGTTTTGCTTGTAGTGCAAATATCGGTGATGAAGTTGCAGTATTTGAACCAACTCATGGTTCTGCTCCAAAATATCAGGGATTAAATCCTTCGATAGTTAATCCAGTTGCAATGATTTTGAGTGCTTGCATGATGCTTGAACATATCGGAGAAACAGAAAAATCACAAAAAATAAAAAATGCGATTGGAAAGGTCGTTGAGGAAGGAAAGGTGAAAACTTATGACATGCTCAAAATAAAAGGTGGAGCAGAAGCAATTAAGAATGGAGCAAATACAACTCAAGAAATGACTGATGCAATTATTGCTAAATTATAAGGATAGGTAATGAACGGAATTGAACTTTTAATTATTGCAATTGTATTTTTTGGATTTGGGTATATATTTTACGGAAAATTTCTAACAAAAAAATTAGGTATTGATAATAAAATTTCTACACCATCACATACAATGACAGATGGAGTAGATTATGTTCCTGCAAAATCACCAGTTTTACTCGGTCATCATTTTGCTTCAATAGCCGGAGCTGGCCCGATAATTGGTCCTGTAATTGCCGCTGGTTTTGGGTGGTTGCCTGTATATTTATGGGTTTTATTTGGTGCAGTATTTATTGGTGGAGTTCATGATTACTCATCAATTATTGTATCAATCAGACATCATGGCAAATCAATTGGTTATATAATTGAGTCGTACATTGGTTTAAGTGGGAAAAAGCTATTTCTGCTTTTTGCGTGGGCTACATTAATTTTAGTTATTGCTGTATTTACAATTATTGTCGCTGATACCTTTAAGAATATTCCTAGTGCAGGAACATCTTCAATTTTGTTTATGCTTTTAGCAGTAATTTTCGGATTTTCAATTTACAGACTGAAAGTACCTCTATGGCTTGCAACATTGTTTGGTGTTGCCTTACTATTCTTATCAATACCTCTTGGAAATTTATTTCCTATCGAACTTGATGTTTTAACATGGCAATTAATTCTCTTTGGGTATATTTTTATTGCATCAGTAGTACCTGTTTGGATTTTACTACAACCGAGAGATTATCTCAATTCTTTTTTCCTTTATGCGCTGATATTTGGAGGATTGATAGGAGTTTTCTTTGCTGCCCCAGAAATAAATATTCCGTCATTTGCTACATTTGAATTAAAAAATGTCGGTTATCTTTTCCCAGCATTGTTTGTTACTGTTGCATGTGGTGCAATAAGTGGGTTTCATTCTTTAGTAGGAAGTGGAACAACATCAAAACAACTAAATAAAGAAACAGATGGTAAAATTGTCGGTTATGGTGGGATGTTAATAGAAGGATTGCTTGCGGTTCTCTCTTTAGTTGCTGTTGCCTCACTTGTAAATAAAGAATTTATGGACATACTGATAACCAGAGGTCCGGTACCAGCATTTTCTATTGGTGTCGCTAATTTCCTTAATGCAATTCCAATATTAAATATTCCCTTAAATGTCGGACAAACATTTACAGCGCTTGCAGTATCCGCATTTGCGTTAACATCGCTTGATACTGCAACTCGATTAGCAAGATTTACATTTACAGAATTTTTCGAAGTTCAATCGAAAAAAGAGAATTCTATTTTGCTAAAGAACAGATATTTTTCTACGGCAGTGACAGTGATAATCGCAGCTTTTTTAGTTATCAGTGGACAATCAATGTCAATATGGCCTATATTTGGTAGTGCAAATCAACTTCTTGCTGCTCTAGCATTCCTTGCAATAACTGTCTGGAGTATCAAATTGAAGAAAGGTTCGCTCTTTGTTTTAATTCCAATGCTATTTATGTTCTCAATTACTCTAACAACATTAGCAATGTTAATATATACTAATTTAATCGCGACAAATTATCTTCTAATGATAATTTCATTATTATTATTTTCACTTGCAATTGTTCTTGGAATAAAGGGTTATATTGTATTGACAAAAAATTAAATAATATTTTTCATACAAATGGAGATTTAGAATGCGTGATAAAGTATTAAAAATTTGGCCGGAAATAATTTGGATTAATGATATAAAATTAAGGAATAAAGTTTTAGATTGTTGGACTTATGCTATTGAAAAATCCGTACTAAGTACGGAAGATCTGGAAGTTATTCCTTTCTCGTTATTAATTAAAGATTGTAAAGTTACTTTTATGAATCATAAAAGAACTTGTGTTCATCTAGCTGTCGATATGGCTAAACGTATGATGGAAAATTTTGGTAATGAAATTAAAATTAATTTAGATATACTAATTGCCGGTGCAATTTTAATTGATGTTGGGAAGTTGATTGAATATGATAAAGTTGACGGAAAACTTATGACAAGCAAAGCAGGTGATTTATTACGTCATCCTTTCAGCGGGGTTGCTTTAGCCGATAGATTTGATTTACCTTATGAAGTTCAACATATAATTGCTTATCATGCAAAAGAAGGTGACCTTGCAAAAAGAAGTACTGAAGCAATAATTGTTCATCATGCAGATTTTGCAAGTTTTGAACCATTTAAAAAGTAAGACGCGAGACGATAGACGCAAGAGGTGAGACGGATTAATAAATGCAAAGACTAATTATTAGTGAGGTTAAATGCTTGAATTAAGTCATAAAAATTTAGATGTATGGAAACTATCAATAAATTTTGTATTGAATGTTTATAAAATTAGTTCAAAATATCCAAAAGAAGAATTATTCGGATTAACTGCACATACACGAAGGTCATCAGTTTACGTTCCTTCAAATATTGCCGAAGGTTCAGCAAGGAAAAGTCCTTTAGAAAAAATACGATATTATGAAATTTCCAGAGCTTCATTAGTTGAAACCGATACTCAAATAGAAATTGCTAATGGACTTGGATTTCTATCACTCGATGATTACAAAATATTAAACGACGAAATAAATACAATTTTTGCAAAACTTTCTAGACTAATGGAATCAGTAAGATGATTAATCTAAAACCGTCTTGCGTCTAGCTTCTTACGTCTAGCAAATTTTCATTTGAAATCTGACTAATAAAAGGAGAAAACATGGCACAAACATTAATAGAAAAAATAGCACAAAGATTCGCAGTCGGTTTAGA
>JAFGPR010000063.1 GCA_016936095.1 Ignavibacteriales bacterium
AATCGATTGTTTGTTGTCTGCACCATGACCAATATTTATTGAATAAATAATTTCTTGTGTATCACCGGGTGCCATAGTAAAAGGACCTGAATTAATACCAAATCTTCTATCTTCTCCATTTATACTATTATTGTCAATCCAACCTTCATTAGTAATTGGATCTCCTGATAGCCAATATTTTGTTGGTTGATTTGTTGTAGGATCAATTACAGGTTCACCAGTTAATGGATTTAATCCCTGCATCAAAAGATGATTATATTTCTCATAATCAAAAACCGTTAACCCTATATTATTAGGTGGATCGTAATCTTTACAATAATAGTAGAATGATGTCATCTCAAGATTTTTTTTACCGACAATTTGCCGACGATTAAATATTGCCTTATCAAGAGGTAATCCTTCGACAATAGGCCCTTGCTCAAGCCTAAAACCTATTGCAGGAATAGAATAACCATATATTTCGTCTTCCTGTACTGAATTATATGCATAGCCGAGATTTAAATTTTTATCGCATCCAACTCGATCATCATCGAATTTCCCAATATCAGAATCTACCCATATTGAAATATATATTGAATCTAAAAACTTATTGCTTTTATTTATCAACTTATAAGAACGATACATAGTATTTTTTAAATTATCAGTATCATAAGCCCAAGTTGTAAATTGCATTTCCATACCAATTATTTTTGTACTATATAAAAAAAGAGTTGGTTTGCAAGGATTATCGTTTGCGACATACCAACAGGTCTGATCAGCTCCCGGATATCCTGGGACATCAATTAATGGGTCATATAATCCATTGCTATCAATATCTTCAAATGGAGCCCCTCGATAGACAGGCCATTCCATCCAATCTTTATTGTATCTTTCATATATTTCTTCATAAGTACCTTCTCCATCTAAAATCTCTGAACTTAAATCTGAGGTTTTGTAGTCTCTTCTAACACGATATACTCTATGCAGAGCGTAATCGGTTTCTTCCTCACAACCATATTCACTTATTTTCCCTGGTATTAATCCCGTTCTGTAATTGCTTCCACCTAAATAATACTCACCGAAGATTTTTGTTGCCCATAAAAATCCAGAATGAAATAAAAGACATTTACTACTACCCTTAGGATAGTAAAATCCGCAATCACCTTCTTGATAGTTACAATCCAAGTATCCATTGTTATAAACATAGGTGGAGATATTGTTAATATTAAGTTTAGAATATGTAAAATTAAGTGAGTCGGAATTTGCAACTTTATTTATTTGAGCAAATTGCAAAGGTAATGAGAGAAGTAAAATAATTAAAAAGAAATATCTTGTTCTCATAAAGACCTCAAATAATTATTTCTCAATCTTATTATAATAATTTATAAACGATAAGTCAAGAAATATTTTACATATTTCTCTTATTGCTTTGAAAAGTCTAATTGGTTATAAAATTATTCAACTCTGCTTACTACACGATTTGATAGAGAATACATCCCAGATATTCTACATTCAATAATATTTCCATTTGAAATTTTCGTTGCTCTTGGAGTGCCAGTAGAAATTATATCAACCGGCAGTAAAGTCATAATTTTTGAGTGAAATGAAAATAAAAGAGAATTGCAAACGCAGAACTTTACTGTCATATTTAATATTTTATTTGCTTTGAAAAATTTGATTGCTCAAAAGAATATAAATAATTACTTATGATGTATTTTAAATTAATTTAAAATTATAAAAAAAGGGTATCAAAATTGATACCCTTAAAAAAACTAATAGTTTTTATAAACAGAACAAAGCTCCAGCACATATATCAATAAAGGTATTTGAATCATTCGTCCTAAAGATATTACTAAATCTACCTGTAAAATCAATACCAACCATAGGACTAACCTTATAGACAAAACCTATACCCGCACTAAAACCTGGGTGGAATTCTGAATCACTACCAGAATATTTTACACCTAAAAGTTCATATTCGTATTTGGTAACGGTATAATAACCACCAACACTTCCTAGTACATAGGGTTTGAATTTGTCAACACCAAAATAATATCTAAATGCACCTAATACTGGAATTGCTGAAAGTGAAGTATTAGTTAAACCCGTTGCATCCCAGATTTGATAACCTGAATTTACACCGAGAGCGAAGCCAGGACTAATATTAAAGTAAAAAGATAAAAGACCACCGTAGCCCAAGTCATAATATTCTCCAAAGTCTCCCATCGGAATTGCCAAGTTGCCCTGAATACCTAAATCCGTTTTACTTTGTCCGAAAGTAAAACCTGCTAATGTAAAAATAAACAAGATTACAAAAATCTTCTTCATTTTTTCCTCCATTTTTAATTTGTGAATAATAAATAATTTCTTAGTCATTTAATTAGAAATTAATCTCTAAATTGATGATAACTACTATCTATTTAATTAACATCATCTTTTTTGTTATGCTAAAGTTTGCGGTAATTAACTTATAAAAATAAATACCGCTTGTTAGATTCGAAGCATCGAATTTAACAGAATAAGTTCCTGCTGCTTTTTCTTCATTAACAAGAAAAGCAATTTCCCTTCCTAACAGATCAAATATTTTAATTTTAACTACTGAATTTTCAGCTAAGGAATAGTTGATCGTTGTAGTTGGATTAAACGGATTTGGATAATTCTGTGAAAGTGAGAATTCAATAGGATTAATTTTCTCATTCTGCACCTCTGTCCCTGCTGTATCAAGGAAATTTATATAAATATCAAAATTGTCACCACTGCGGTAATCTTGCCAAACAACAAGTGCACCAAAATCACCATTGCTGACTATCATTGGTTTCTGTTGATCATTCCCTGCAGTACAGATAGCAAACCCATTTGCTGACCAGTTTAACGCTGCATCTGAAGCTATTCGTTGTACATAGATGTCAGAATTACCTGCATTGCGATGGTCTTCCCATGTAATATAAGCTCCGTTGTTTCCATCGCTGACAAGCTGCGAATGAATTTGATCACCTGCCGCTGTACAGATAGTAACACCTGTTGCAGTCCATTGAACTGCACCGGTTGAATTTACCCGTTGGGTATAAATGTCCGCAGTTATTCCTGTTCTATAATCAGTCCAAGAGATAATTGCACCACCCATTTCATCGCTTATAATTTTTGGATCAGTTTGAGCGTATGCAACATTGTTATTCATAACAACACCATCAACTGCCCAAACAATAGCACCAGCTGGACCCTGCCTCTGAGCGTAAATGTTATAATCAGTTGTGCTTCGGAAGTCATACCAAACAATTATTACTCCGTCAGCACCATCACTGCAAATATCAGGTTTCAATTGGTCGGTACCCATAGTACATGTTGCTACACCGTTTGTTGTCCACTGAACTGCACCAGCCGAACTGATACGTTGTGTATAGATATCATAATCTCCTGCACGATTGTCATACCAAGTAATAAATGCTCCACCACTATTATCACTTACTAGCTTAGGTTCTCGTTGTGAAGCTTCTTGATTGCAGATGCTTACACCGTTTGCTGTCCACAACATTGTTCCACTCGAATTGACACGTTGAGCATAAACATCAGGATTACCATTGTTGCTTCGATAGTCCTGCCATGT
>JAFGPR010000001.1 GCA_016936095.1 Ignavibacteriales bacterium
AATATCCTTCCATGTAACTGGATGCTGACAGAAACCGACTTTCTTGACCCAACTATTAAAAAGGATGACCTGCTGGATTTTGAATTTTAACATTTGTCCTATCGAAAAATGCTTTTTCAACATCTTATGAATCAGTCTTAAATTAATAATTTACAGGTAAAATATTAATCAACAAGTTTCCACTGGTGTTTTCCCATAAACTTTTTGAATTTGCTTCAATATCATGCCCACGCTTAATAGTATTATGACAACTTCCGCTCAAATCGTTATTAACCTTTGCCAACAAGAATTCCGTGATTTCATAAGATATTATATTTTATTATTTCAATATCTTCTGGGTGCACACCGATGTATTGATATCCATCTTGGTCAATCTGATGGGCTTCTGGATTCACTTTTCTATGATATCTTGAAACTGCTATTTTCCCCCAAGGATATTCGATAAAAGTGTTGATGACGTTAGGATTTAATTTGCATCTAAGAATTAGGGGAATTCCTATTTTTTCAAGTTTTTTCCCGATTTCAGGTATTTGGAAAATTGGGAAATAGATTTGTTCGCCACCATAATATTTTAACAAAAGTTCTGCACCGCTATTCTTTAGCGCATCTTTAGTAAAATTAAAGAAGACGCAATTATCCCTTACTCTCTGGTCTTCTTCCTCAAACCGCTTTTCCCATTTATCAAGAATTTGGTTTTGTTCTTCTTTAGTAAATAGATGAAAATGTCTTTCCACGAATTCTTGTCGTATTTCTTTACCTGACCTTACTAAGATTCCCTTTTCCTTGAATCCATTCACAAAGCCATTGGTATAATGGTATCCAATAATTTTATTATCAAGACAATAATCATTAATTTCATTTATTAGTTGATGTATATTTTCAACATCCTGAAAGTGTTCAAGAAAGTCGTATTCCATGAAAATGGATTCATAACATTTTAGCCGAATGATAAACTCTTTCGGGATTCCAGTCAAGTCCTCAAAATCTACAACCATATCTTAATTAAATCGTATTCAAAACTCATAAAATTACTAATGATTAGCGTATTACGGAAACAAAATGAATCTTATTGCTGCAATCGACTAATTTATATGGTCATATTCTTTATTGGGAAAGAGTACGATTTATTGAATGTTTGATTTTAACATTAATAGGATACTTTGTTGCTAATTAATTTATAAAGAAAGATGCTGAATGACAATACTAAGCACCTGATATATTGTTTAACTTTGAAAGTAAAACATCACCTATAATAACCTAATTGTCAATGCAAGAAAAAACTTGTGCGGAAGAAATAAGAGATAGGATATATGACTTCTTTATTAAGTCAAACGATTTCAATGGTATTCCACTTAGAAGGATTTCTAAGGAATTCAATATTGGATATGAAGATTCAATTGACCACATTAAAAAATTAGTAACTGAAAACTCTGTTTCAATACAGTCCAGTTCCAATCCGCATATTATCGGATTTCAGCACTATCCTGTGGAATCACAATTGAAAATACTCGATGACGCGAAAGGTATTACAGAAAAAATTGAAAAGTTTGGTGAGATAGCGTTTTCAGTTGAGAATACTGAATACCCCATTTGTCTATATCCATCACAAAACTACATAAAGGCAAATAGAGATTTATCAATTTATGGCACCGCTGAGTATACAAAACAACTTGCTTTATGTGAACCGCAGTTATCTCCCAAATTCTTTGAAATTGAAGTGCTTGAAAGATATTCAAACGACCCCAGATTCGATTTTGATTTCAAAGATTATTCAGGGAGCATTTCATGCAAATATGATGATAACGATAAGCCAATAGTAAGAGAAGAAGACCAAGTATTTCTCAAATCGTTTGGTTTAGGATTTGATTCTGAGGGAAATAGGCTTGCAGTAGTTTTTCTACGTTATTTAAAAGATTTAACATCCGAACATCAATTATTCTGGAAAAGTAAGGAAATAACAGGTGGTTGTAAAATACTCGAAGAGTATTATGAAAATGCAATCAAAGGGAATTGGACTACTTCTTATTCAGTGTTCTCTGCGTTTATTGGGGAGTTGAATTGTTTGACGGAATTATCAGAGCACATATTTGGAGTTAGACTCTTTAACAGAAGTTTTGAAGAAGATAAACGACCAAAAGCATTCACTTTCTTCTTTATTCCCACTTTGAAAAACTACAATGATTTTATTCTTTTATTAGATAAGATGCTATCTGAAAACATTAACAAAGATTTTTTTAGGGAGAATATTGACCTATATGAATTAATTCCTCTAATGAATAATCAAGTTGAACGAAAATCCAAGGGGACACTAAAGTTACTTGAAGAATGGCTATTATCTACCTATAATCATCCTGATAGTAAAATTATAAAAGACCTCTTGAAACCTTTGAAGAATGTTCGAAATGAAAGACAAAATCCTGCACATAAGATTAGTGAAGATAATTATGACCTGAAATATATCGACATGCAAATGGAGATGGTAAATAGTTGTTACTCATCAATTCGAGCATTGAGGACTATTTTTCAACAACATCCAAAAGCAAAGGATTTTGGAATACCTGATTGGTTAGGGAATGGTAAAATTAAATCATTTTAAAAACTGGAATATGATTTTACCAACAATGAACTCCGAAGAGTTAGTCCGAGAAATCATGAAGGACTATCCTGTGGTTTTGCGAAAAGGTGAATTTGCTTTGCTTGAATTAAGAAGACCCGCAATTAAATCCAGAAACAAGCATGTCCAGAAGTTCTATGATTACAAGTCGAAAAACAATAACAACTGGATTATCATGTGCGATTATTATGTGAAAGACCCATCATGGGTAGTGGTGGCATATTATGTCGATAAATGGGGATTTCAGGCATATATGGTTGACGCAAACCAGAAAACACTGACCCATTACTCAGGACATTTCCTTGAACGGTTCAACGAGCGTTTCTTGTATCAACCAGTCATGTCCAAAACGGAGATACTCGAAAGGTATTTGTCCAAAAACGCTTCCGCATATATTGAATGGCTTCCCGATACGGAAGACCATCAAAAACCTTTTTTTGGAAGGTCACGAGAAGGAATAGTATTGGGGAGCGTTGAATATCTCGAATTATACCATATTGTACATGTTAGAACCTTTATTTCGAAGGACATGATATTCGAAAGCCAACTGGAAAAATTTGATTCTACAGGAGAAAACTACAAACAATATTGGGATGAGGTCTATAAGAAACGGAATCAGGATGCGTTTGATGATTAAAGTATTAAATGTCATCGAATTATAAACTAATTACCTTTGTATTAATAATAAATTCCAAAATTCAATACAATACAATGAAAAATCCCTTGAACCAAGAAGTATATGAAACACGAAATGTAGAAAAAAAACACCCATTAAGGGGAGAATTCTTTCGTGACCAAACGGCAATAATTCATTCAATGCCTTTCAGAAGGCTGAAGCATAAAACGCAGGTATTCTTTGCACCTGAAAACGACCATGTTTGCACCAGAATTGAACATGTAATGCACGTTGCAACAATTGGAGCAACCATTTGCAAAGGACTTAACAATTTCGGTTGGGAATTGAATCCAGAAATGGCTTATGCCATTGGTCTCGGTCATGATTTGGGTCATGCACCATTTGGTCATGCAGGGGAAACTGCTTTGAATAGGAAATTGAATGGTGATTATAAGTTTATTCATGAGGTCAATAGTTATAGAGTTGTTGAGTATCTCGCCAATGGTGGTGCAGGACTAAATTTAACTTATGGTGTAAAAGATGGTATTATCAACCATAATGGGGAATCTTTTGAGCAGTATTTAAAACCCAATTCACAACCAAACGATTTAGATAAAATCAATGACAGGAAAAGTATATCTTCAAGTTATGAAGGATGTGTTGTACGTTTCTCCGATAAAATTGCTTATCTCGGAAGAGATATTGAAGATGCTTTACTTGCAGACATAATTAAAATTGATGAAGTCCCAGAAAAAATCAGAACTGAAGTCGGTGAGACTAACGGACAAATTATCGATATGCTTGTTCGTGACCTCATTGAACATTCAAAGGAATCCGATGCGATTGGATTTAGTGATGAGTTATTCGAGAAACTGAATATCCTCAAGACCTTCAATTTAAGGCATATATATTCTCATCCAACTATTTTGCATTATCGAAAAATGGGGGAGAACATCCTTGAAGAATTATTTGATTATCTTTTGGATGTACATTCAAATTTAGGGGAGAATTTTGAAAAATATCAAGAAAGTAAGATTCCTTTGGTATTTCGTTTCGGTCGATATCTGGAAAGAATGAAGGACTTTTATCATAATGACGGGAATGTCCCAAAAATTATTGTCTGCGACTATATCGCTGGTATGACTGATAATTTTGCCTTGGACGCTATTAAACAAATTAAAATACCAGCACCTCTGAGATTCAAATAAACTCTGGATTATAAGTTCAGATAACCACCGCCAATCTCCAATTACTTTTATCATGAGTTGAATATATTATCGAGAATCAAACGTCATAAAAATTTATAGCCTCTGACAATAGGCTCAACTACGGATTTATGAGTAAAGTAAATTTAGCATTTCAGAAGCACTATTATCTGACCCATGAGTTTGACTTGCAAGGGGAAATGGATGATATTAAGAGAATCAATTATACTCTTCCCGAAGATTATAAAGGCTTTTTTAGAAGAAAAGGTCATTGCCCCTTTTGCAAGGAATCCATGAATCATGTCTATCAAAACTCAAAATCTGCAACAATTGGTGTTGATTTATATCAAGCAATTGATATTTGGGAATGTGACTGTGGTTATTGGGATGCATTTTCTCAATTTATTGAGGAAAAAGATTTGATTTATAGCGTTGATAGCAAGCATTGGGAAAAGAGAATCTGTTCGGTAGTTAGCAGTTTGGAAGATGTTAGGAAGGAGAAGGCAATAAAACAATTAATTAATGTAATACAGAAGGATTCATCCAAGGCATATAGTGTAAAACCAAAGCATTTTGAAGAAATAGCGCAGTTCGTGTTTTCTGCGTATTTTAATTGTGAAGTCGAGCATGTCGGTAAATCTCACGATGGAGGTATCGATTTACTTATAGTTAACTCTGACAAACCAATTTTGGTTCAAGTAAAGCGAAGAACTAAATCAGACGCAGTTGAAAGTATCTCAACTATAAGAGATTTCCTTGGCGCAATGTATATTAAGAGCAATTTCAATGGAATTATTGTTTCTACTGCGAAACGATTTTCAAAACCATCAAATAAAGTAATTGCCGATTTGAAATCTCATAATAAACTGGAATACTTTGAGTTGTTTGATTTTAATAGATTCCTATCTATCTTGAACGCAGTGAACCTTTCAAGAAAAAAGTGTTGGGAGTTTTTAGTAAGTGATTATAATTCTTGATTCCTGCTATTCTTTATAAAACGAAAATGTAAATAATTTTCTGGTAATTCAAAAACTCAGTACATCATAAGTATCCAACAGTTCCTTCTGGCATATTCCAAGATATCGTCAGGTACTTGCAGGGTTACTGTGATTTTAAAACTGTGCCAGTTTCACAATTGACAACTCAGTATTTTGGCACTGCGGTTAAAAATTTACTGAGACTGTGTGTGATAAAATTATTATCCAATTTCTACTCAACAAAACCCCAATAAACACTTAAACCCATTAATCCGCCACTTTCTGAAGCAATAAGTGTTCCCTTGAAAGGGAACTTAGATAGTGATTCCTCATCGTATTGTTCAGAAAATAATTCAGTTACAACATTCTTTAAATCGTCTCTTATCCATTCAAAACCATCCGAGGTATCTATAAATATTGTATGCTCACAGATTTCATAATCCTCATTATCTTGAGTAACCAGCACTTTATGGCAGTAAGGACAGATTATGTCATCATCATACCCTATATTCTGGACTTTCATCATTAATGTTTGTAAAATAGAGCACCAATTTAGAAAATATATTGAATTTAGAGATAAAATATTTATGCTTCTACCAATACCCCATATTTCATGCTAATTTTCTTAGTTTTAATAATGGTTTTTGCTGATGAATTAGTATGTGATGCTATTTCCCTTACAGTTCGACCTTTGTTTAACCATTTTATAATTTCTTTTGACTTTGGCTTTTCTAAGAATTGTTTTTCTGATTCAGTACTCCCAACAGACCTTCCGAGTCGACCACCATTAGCGACATAGCCAAGACGACCTGTGGCAGTCCTTTCACGTATATTCTCCAATTCCATCGAGTATAGCGATGCCATAGTCGCACTCAATAATCCCCAAATTGGATTTTTCTTTCCGTTGGGTCTACTCTGGATTCCCAAGTTTCGAACGATAACATTCACCTTATAGGTTTCTAACCATTCCAATGTCTGGATGCAATCTCCAATTGTCCTGCCTACCCTTGAGAATTCTTCAATTACAAGTTCTTTCACCTTGCCCAGTTCTACCAGTTCTACCAGTTGCTGTGCTTTAGGTCTTTCTTTGAATGGGACTTTGCCACTGACCTTATCGAAGAGTACCAAATCGTAATAATTTTCATCCGTACTGAAACGATTTCCAGTTTGGTGAATAGTGCTAACTCGGTTGTATTTTACTTTCATATTATGGCTGTTTTTTGTTTTCGTTTAAGTCTGAGATTTATTTTACTTGATTATCGGCTAAAAAGAGGGGGTTTTTACCCCTTTTTGTGTTTCCCTTTATATTTTGATTATTTGGAAAACATATTTTATGGGTTTTGAATTCAATCTTGAAAAGGTGAGTACTTGAAAACCCCATTCTATTTCCAGTTTTGGCTTCATGCTTGTATTTGATTAGTTTAATGATGGAATGTAATGCTTATATTTTCGGTCATAGAACCTGAACCATTCAGGAAACCTGACCACAGTTGATGCTCTGTGATTTCCTTCTGGGAAGGTCAAAACCATGAAATTTTCCAAAGTCTGACCAACATCAATTGAAAAAGAACTTTGCAGAATGTTCTTTGAGTTTTTCATTTCAATTCATTATAAATGGTGAACGTGGCAATCTGCTATATTGGGCAGGTAAGCGGACTGTATAAGAACCTTGTGGAATGTCAT
>JAFGPR010000064.1 GCA_016936095.1 Ignavibacteriales bacterium
CGCGCACTTCAAGATTTCAATTTATCAGTAAATAAGGGTGATGTTCTGGGGATTATCGGCTTTAATGGTTCAGGGAAAAGTACCCTGTTAAAAGTGATCAGCCGCATTACACCACCCAGTACAGGCGAAATTCATATCCGGGGTTCTGTCTCATCATTATTAGATATCGGCCTGGGATTTCATCCCGATTTAACTGGTCGGGAAAATATTTATTTGAATGGTGCAATTTTGGGAATGAAGCGCAATGAAATAACAACTAAGTTTGCCGATATTGTTGCATTTTCCGGAATCGATGAGAAATTTCTGGACACTCCCGTCAAGCGCTATTCCAGCGGAATGTTTGTGCGACTGGCTTTTTCGATCGCTGCCCACCTGGATTCCGATATTCTGCTGATTGATGAGGTACTGGCAGTGGGTGATTACGAATTCCAGAAAAAGTGCCTGGACAAAATCAATAGTATTACACAAAGCAGACGAACTGTTTTGTTTGTCAGTCATAACTTGTTATTTATTGAGCGATTATGTAATAGGACAATTCTAATAAACAAAGGAATAAAATTATTCGATGGTAACACAAGCAATGCCATTCTGAAGTATTACAGTCTTCAAAAAAACCAGGTAACTTCTAGAAACCTGTTATCCGAAAAAATTAGTCGGTCAGGAAAGGGTGATATCCGGTTTAAAGAAGTACAGATATTGGATAAAAATAACAAACCTGTCGAAAAAATATATCCGGCCGACTCTTTAATCATTAAAATGAACTTCAACGTTATGAAGCCTGTTCATCACCCACGAATAGCATTAACATTTAAAACTGCTCTCGGGCAGACACTTTTCCAACTTTACAGCAAAGAATCTGGGCAAAACATTAGTGAGTTGGCTGAAAATTCATTCGTTTTATGCCATTTA
Organism: Ignavibacteriales bacterium; assembly: GCA_016936095.1. Taxonomy (GTDB): domain Bacteria; phylum Bacteroidota; class Ignavibacteria; order Ignavibacteriales; family Melioribacteraceae; genus JAFGPR01. Next base: position 910 of record JAFGPR010000064.1, read on the forward strand.
CATAACATTCCTTTGCTACCGGGGACCTACTATCTAAATCTCTGGATTGCGGACCAATTCAATGTTCAGGATTATATTGAACACGGTTACTCCATAAATATTCAAAGTAATAAAAGCACTGATACCAATGCCCAGAAACATCAATTTTCCAGAAATATTTTCGTAAAACATACATGGAATATCCAAAAAATATAGAATAATTGATATAAATGAATAAGATCTATGATAAACTAACTGATACATTTGATAATAAGTTAATTGCTAAAATTTTAACTGATCATATCGTTAATCTTCAAAAAATACCAAGTTACACACGTAATTACTATTGGACAAAAAAATTCTGGGCTGTTGCTGATTTATTCCAAGAAAGTTTAAAAAAACATCCTAAAACATTAAATGTGCTTGAAGTTGGCTGTGATAATGGATCAAATATATTTATTTTTAACACCATTTTTAAAAATAAAAAACAGTTTAATTTTTATGGCTTAGACATTAACATTGCCTCTATGTATCTTGGCAATATTATTAAAAAAAACTTTTCAAATAAAAACATTCATTTTTTAGCTTCTGACGCAAGCAATTTAGCGATAAATTCAGAAAGTATCGATGTACTAATATCTCGGGAAGTTCTAGAACATCTACCAAAACCTGAAATGGCACTAAAGGAATTTAACAGGGTTTTAAAAATTGGAGGAAGTTTAATTATTACAACTCCAAATGCTGATAATATTTTTGTAAGATTTAAGAATTATTTCAAATCAATTAAATCATCATTAACAAATAACAATACTCAATCAATACAAAAATCAGGTATATCAAGTGATCTTATAAAAGCCGAAATTGGAGAAGGTTATGGTCATATCTCTGTAAAAAGTATAAACGAGTGGAAAAGTTTATTAAAAACTGATGGCTATAAGATTCAAAAAGTAATAAGAGGCAGTGTTATCATTGGTGGTAGCAAATGGGACCGTAGAAGAGTTTTGTTTGGATTTCTATTAGCAATCGAGTCAATTCTTGACAATCTCCCGTTATTCCGAAATTTTTCTGAAGACGTAATCATCCTTGCAAAAAAAACTTAAAATGACTTACAATTTGGATACGAATAGTTCACTATCAAATAAAATTATTTTTTTGTAAATGGAAAATATCAATAATGTTACATAATTTATTTTTAATTCGTGGCTTAGGGAGATCAGGAATCGCATTTCTGTCTGTAGAATGAGTAACGATACTTCATTATCAAAAAAGGTTATAAAAGGGGGATTGTGGGTATTCTCTTCAAGAATATTTGTACGCTTAATTGGCTTCATCAGAATTATTATTATTGCACGATTGCTTAGTCCAAAAGATTTCGGATTATTTGGACTACTACTTTTGACTCTTTCAGTCCTAGAAATATTAACCCAAACAGGATTCCATTCTGCGTTAATCCAAAAAGCCAAGGATATCAAACCTTATTTAAATACTGTTTGGACCATTCATGTTGTTAGAGGGGGAGCACTTTATTTGGCTTTATATATATTAGCACCATTTATTGCTAATTTTTTTAATAGTCCTACCTTAACATTGTACCTCAAGGTCGTGGGATTAACAGTAATTCTAAACGGATTTACTAATATTGGTATTGTCTATTTTAAAAAGGATATCGAATTAAGTCGTCAGTTTTTAATTACATTTTTATCAACAATAATAGAATTCGTTTCCGTAATAATTCTAGCGTATTATTATAGAAATGTATGGGCTCTAGTTATCGGAAATTTAATCGGCAACTTCGTGAATACAGCTACAAGTTATTTACTTCATCCCTATCGGCCTAAGTTTGATTTTAACCTTGCAAAGACTAAAGAGTTGTTCTCCTATGGAAAATGGCTAATGAGTTCAAGCATTATTATATTTTTTACAACTCAAGGAGACGATGCATTTGTTGGAAAGTTATTAGGAGCAACATTGCTTGGTTTTTATCAAATGGCTTATAAAATCTCTAATATGGCCACGACGGAAATTACTCATGTAATTGCCAGTATTACATTACCAGCCTTTTCAAAGATTCAGGATAATAAAAAGCGCTTAAAAGAATCTTTTTTAAGAACAGTTTCTTTTATTAGTTATTTATCTTTTCCTCTTGCAGTAATAACATTTTTATTGGCTGATGACTTAGTATATCTAATCTTAGGTAAAAAATGGGAACCAATTATCCCTATTATAAAAATACTATGTGTTGAAGGTTTATTTCGTTCAATTGGTGCCTCTACTGGTCCTCTACTATCTGGCATCGGAAAACCTAAATATATTACATTTTTTACTACTATCCGATTCATTTTATTGGCAGCGTTAATTTACCCCCTAACATCCCGTTGGGGTTTGATTGGAACCTCTTATGCAGTTATAAGCGGAGCTCTTCTAAGTCCATTCATTTTTGGCAAAATTTTAAAAATAATATCCTGCCCGGTAAGGGAATTTATGAATGCAATGTTGATACCACTTATCAATACAATAATTGTCAGCTGTATAATATTTATCATAAAAAAGTACATTTTGATTAATCCCAGTATTCCACGCTTAATTCTAATCCTCATGGTCAGCATATCGGTCTACCTTTTTTGCTCATTTTATCTTGAGATCAAACTCAAGTACCCAATTCTAAAACCGTTAATTGCCACAGTTCGAAAAAGATAATTTCCCATGCATCCTCTTGTTTCAGTCTTAATAACAACATATAACGGTGAAAATTATATTGTCGAGACACTTGAATCGATTATTAACCAAACATATAAAAATATCGAAATCATTGTTGTTAATGATGGTTCAACGGATTATACAAAGAATAAACTAAAGCCTTATTTTAATAAAATAATTTATCACTATCAGGAAAACATTGGAACATATGGCTCATTAAATGTCGCTTATTCACTAGCAAGCGGGAAATATATTGCTATCCAGGACCACGACGATATTTCAACACCTGATAGGATTACTAAAAGTGTATATGTTCTAGAAAAAAACCCACACTGCTGTTTTGTGTATTCTCCGGCAATATTCATCGATAAACAAGGACATGAAATTGGAAAATGGGATATTGACCGAAAAGAAATGAATCAGATAGCTACATTTCGGGATTTGTATATTAACGGGAATTTTATTCCACATTCGTCAATACTACATAATAAAAAATATATAAAAGAGACATTTCCGTATAATCCTTATTTAAGAGTTTGTGGTGACTTCCACTTTACGCTTAATCAGACTATCAGGTTTCCTATTATTAGAATTTCAAAACCATTAATAAAAATAAGAAAAGGCTTGGGAAATCAGGTATCAGGTAATAAATCTGCATTATTCCACGAAGAAAAAATTGTACTAACTACTATTTATAAAAATTTTAAACGTAAGATTAGTCGTTCAATATTTTGGAAATCTTTATCAAACCAGTTTTTCAAAGAAGCAAAATATTATCTGGACAATAAACAAATTATTAAATTTAGTAAAACAATTTCTATGTCGATTATATGCAATCCATTTAATAAAGAAACCTATCTATTAATACTAAATAGATTTATATATTTTCTTTTTAAATTTTTAAAAGTGAAGATGTCTTGATAATAAATGAACATTGATATTAGCGTTGTAGTACCGACCTACAATAGAAATTACTTACTTAAGAAAACACTTAACAGCATCCTTAATTCAGAATCGATTGGTGCTGTTGATTTTGAAATTTTAGTCATTGATAATAATTCTACAGATCTAACTCGATTAGTAGTACAGGAATTTGAAATTAAAACAGACGGAATTGTTCGATATATCCTTGAAAAGCAACAAGGTTCATCGCCATCACGAAACAGAGGCATCTTTGAATCCCGGGGAAAATACATTTTATTCACAGACGACGACCAAGTAGTTGATACCAAGTGGATGAAAAGAATTTATGTAACTTTTATTCAATATAACGCTGACATTGTCGGGGGAAAAATCAAATATCTCATTCCTAATAATAGCCCGATTTGGTTAATTCATCTTCTTGAAGATAATCCGAACAGTATCGGCCAATTGGATCTTGGTAATTCGGTTTTTCAGGTAAAAACACTACAAGAATTACCAAAAGGCGGTAATATGGCTTTTAGAAAAAAAGTACTAACTGACAATGTTAGGTTTGATCCGAAAATCGGAAGAATTGGAAAGCAATTACTTGTTGGTGAAGAAACCAAATTGTTGAAACAATTATTTAAATCAGGAAAAATCATTATTTATCAGCCAGATGCAATAATTTATCATATCCTTGAAAAACAAAGATATTATAAAAAATATTGGTGTAAAGAAGCATTCGGACGCGGTCAATCAATAATAATATCATCAAATCAACCTTCCAAAAAAATAAAATCACTTATAAATTTAATAGGAGACATTATTTATTTATTAGTAAATTTAATTCAAAATAAAAATGACACATTTCAAATTCAGCTTAGTGTTTACCGAAGCGCGGGTGAATTTTATCAGTCAATAAAAACAAATAGAAAATAATGACTATCCTGATATTCACTCCGAAAGAAAATCAAAAGACTTTAAAAATGGCTGTGCGGGCTGCAAAGCTTCATGAATATTTAAAAAAGAACAACATTCAGACAATGAAAGTATATAATTTCGATTACCGAAAACTATCATTTTTAATGCTCTTCAATTATGTAAAAATATTTTATTTTCTTTTTACAAAAAACAAAGCAGATACAGTCCTTTTCGAAAACGAAAGATCAGAAAAATTACTCAAATTCTTTAAGTTCTTTAAATGTCGCTTGGCAATAGATATTCGTGATAACCGGGCGTTACAGCATTCAGCATATCAGATAGATGATAAATATGAAGTCTTAGATTCTATCCGAAATACACTTTATAAAAATATTGAATACTGCGATTTTGTATTTGTTGTAACCGAAGGATGTAAAGACCTTTATCCGAAGAAATATCATAATAAAATCTACATTATTGAAAATTCTTCTGACCCAGACCATTTCAAAATGCACAAATATTATCATAATTTTAGGATCGGATTTTTATCCGGAATTGCCCCAGGCAGGGGCATTGAGATGCTGATTGATGCATCATTAATTGTTAAAGAGAAATTCCCGCAATTACAATTAACGATTGGCGGTAAATACAATAAGGAGCATACACAATCAATTGATCACTATGAGAACTTGGTTAACAAATATTCCAACGATTGGCTCATTTTTCACGATGACATTGCATACAGTACCAATGCACCAGAATTTATTTCCAATTGTTCAATAACTGTCATCCCTCATCCTGATCATGAGCATTACCACACTACTTTAGCAGTAAAACAGTTTGACTATATGGCCTGTGGTCGACCGATTGTTGCAACAAATTGTGTTGAAACTGCAAACGTTATCAATCAATATAAATGCGGATTAGTATGCGACTTTACCGCTGAGGATATGGCTCAAAAAATCATTTACCTTCTTGAGAATCCAGAAATATCCGAAGAAATGGGTAAAAATGGACGAAAAGCGATTGAAGATTACTACAACTGGAATCGTATGGCTCAGAAAATGATTACTTATCTTAGCCAGGAGAAATAATGAAAGTCATATTATCTTCAAATAAAAACCCTTATATCGAAACCTTTACAGAATACATCCATAAAGCATTTGAAGAAAATTTCTGCGAAACAAAATTCTTCGAAAACCGGAATTTTATTATTCCAGGTAGAATCCGGGATAGAATTCATGCTCTGCATCTATTTGACTTAGAAAGAATGAACCGGCAGTTGATCAAATTATGTCAATCATTTAAACCCGATCTATTTTTAGAAGCCGGTGGCTGGAATATTCTCCCTGAGACAATAGTGAAACTAAAAACAATGGGGATTATTACTGCGTTATGGACTATCGATCCGCCCAGAATTTTTCAGGAAATTATTAATGTTTCGCCCTATTATGATTTTGTATTTTGTCAGGGTACCGAAGCGGTAGAAATATTAATAAAGTATCGAAAAGAACATCTCTACTGGATGCCATTTGCATGTGATCCTGATATTCATAAGCCTGTATCATTATCATTGAGAGAACAAGAAAAATATAAATCTGATATCTGTTTTGTGGGTTCCGGTTGGACTTCATTGTATCCTGAACGGCATCAATATTTGGAACAATTAGCAGATTTTAACTTAAGTATTTGGGGACCGGGGTGGTTTGAGTCAAAAAACCAAAAATTATCCCCATATATTAAGCAAGGGTTCACAAAACCCGAAGAGTGGATAAAAATATTTAGTGCTGCTAAGATAGTATTTCACTCTCATTTCACAGATCCGGAAGGAGAAATTCCATGTTACCAAGCCAGCCCGCGTGTGTATGAAGTATTGGCATGTGAAGCTCTTCTACTTGTGGATAATCAACCAGATGTATTAGCACTCTTTGAGGATCGAGAGCACCTTGTAGTATTTCGCTCAGAGCAGGAACTTCAAAACCTTGCCAAATACTATCTCGAAAATGAGACAGAACGAAAACAGATAGCTAAAAAAGGAAAAGAATTTGTTCTAAAAAAGCACACATTTAAACATCGAGTCAAAGAAATATTAACTATAATTGAAAACAATGGATAATTATGACAACTACTATAAGAAAAATCATTGGAAATAGTACCTATATACCGATAAAAATTGTAGTAAAGAAAATTATCTGCCTGTTACACGGTGTCAGGAACACCGGAAAGAATGTCTATATCTCACCGAAGGCAAAAATAATTAACGGAAAATATTTGACAATTGGCGAGGATACTGTTATAGAAGAGTATACGAAAATTCACATTGAATCAGCAAATACATCTATCAAAATTGGGGAAAACTGTTATATCTACTCCAACTGTTTAATTAAAACCTATGGCGGTCATATATTAATTGGAAATAACTGTTCATTAAATGATTTTTCAATTTTATACGGTCATGGTGGTTTGGAAATAGGAAATAATGTTAGAATAGCTGCCCAAACGATGATGATACCTCAGAATCACAACTACTCTGATCCAAATGTCTCAATAGCAGAACAGGGAATCACTGCAGAGGGTATTAAAATCGAAGATGATGTTTGGATTGGTGCTGGTGTAAAAATACTAGATGGAATAAAAATCGGAAAAGGCTCTGTAATTGGTGCTGGTTCAGTTGTTACACATGATGTGTCACCATATTCAATCGCGGTAGGATCACCAGCAAAAGTAATCAAAAAAAGGCAATAAATTTTCAGGAACACCTAATACTTCAATTTATTATTTATGGCAATTCAAAAAATTAACATCCTCTTTACATCCCCTTTTGGTAATTTCGTTGGAGGAGGTCAATGGAGCCTCTACTATCTTATTAAATACATCGATAAAGATAGATTTGAACCATTTGTAATTTTACCGGAAGAAGGTACGTTCTATGATAAATTGATAAAGGAAAATGTTAAAGTTGATATCCTCCTATATCGTAAGATTACTCAATTTAATATCTGTAAATTGATTAAATTAAGACGGTTTCTAAAAAAAAATAATATTCAACTAATCCATACCGACGATACAACAGATACTTTTTATTTTGGATTAGTGGGAAAATTATTAAACATACCAGTTATTTGGCACATTCGTGTAGGCGAACGGAATATTTTTCTTGATAAATTTCTGACAAAATTAGCAGACAAACTTATTACAGTTTCAAAAACACTATCTTTGAAATTCCCTTGGGTCATGAAAAGTAAAATTGTTACGATATATAATGGGATTGACTTAAAGGGTGATACTGAATTCCGGCACAATATTTTATCGAATTATCCCATTCAAAATAAAATAGTCGTTGCTAATATTGGCAGGATTTGTGATCAGAAAGGTCAATTTGAATTAATTAAGAAAATTGAAAATATTAATTCAAAGGCAGTGCTTATATTTATTGGAGAGAATAACACACCAGAATATCATAAAATTAATGAATATGTAAGAAAACATAACATTGGTGATAGGATATTTTTTACAGGTTATCTAAATGATATCCAATCCATCTATAATGATATCGATATATTAACAGTGACCTCAATTTATGGAGAAGGCTTTCCGAGAACAATTATAGAATCTATGTCACATAGTATTCCGGTCATTTCAACTGATTGTATTGGTGCTTCGGAATCTATCTCTAATAATGAGACCGGATATATAATTAAAGGAAATGATTTCAACCTGTATGTCGAAAAATTGAATGATTTAATAAATTTAAAAAATAAACGAATTGAGTTTGGAAAAAACGGATATAAAAGAGTAAAAACCTATTTCGATGCTGAAAAAATGAGTAAATCCGTTCAATTAATTTACCTGCAAATAATTCAAAATAGGTTATGACAAAATCAATGAAAATCGGTATTGACTTTCGTGAATTAGTAAAGGGTAAAACTACCGGCATCGGTAGATTTCTGCTGAATTTTTTAGATTATGCCACCCAAGCAGATGACGATAATATCTACTATCTATATGGAAATCAATTTACTGATTTCAGGCTTGTTAACGATCGTACCACCATCAGAATTATCCATGAAAGAAACACCTTGTACTGGGATCAGGTCAAACTACCCAAGGAAATCAGAAAAGACAGTATCGATATATTTTTTTCACCCTATGACAAACTTCCTGTTTCGCTGAAGATTCCCAAAGTACTAACTATCCACGACCTGCTATTTGTATTCCTTGACAACGTTGGGTATCGTAAACGATTTTTATATAATAAACTTTATCTTGCCTACCGCAGACAAATGGCGTATAGTGCAAATCGAATTGTCACTGTTTCTGAATATTCAAAAAACGATATATTGAAATTATGGGGTTTACCTGAAGGAACAATATCTGTTATCCATAATGGTATATCAAGCAGATTTCGAAAGATTGAGATCAAGACTGAAGACAGACAACTCTTTTTAAATCGATTTTCGATAGTAAAACCGTTCATTTTATATGTCGGTAATTTTATGCCCCATAAAAATGTGCTGTCTCTAATACACGCATATTCCCAACTTCCTGCGAATTATATCAACGATTATCAGCTGGTCCTTTGTGGAAAAAAAGATAAGCACGCAAATCAATTACAGTCTCAAATCGAAAAAATAAACCTTCAAAACCATGCAATATTCACAAATAATGTCGATGATGATGAATTGTTAAAATTGTTTAATCTGGCAGATCTATTTATTTTTCCATCATTCTACGAAGGATTCGGATTGCCTCCACTCGAGGCTATGGCATGTGGAACACCGGTGATCTCATCAAATTCATCATCACTGCCGGAAGTATTGGGCAACGCACCCTTATATATCAATCCCGATGACTCCCAGAAAATTTCTGATAGAATCACGGAGGTACTAAATTCAAAATCACTCCAGAATGACTTAATCCGGAAAGGCTTCAAGCAGGCTAAACAGTTTCAATTACAAGATACATCGCGACAATTATTGAATGCAATTACTGAATTACTTCCGTTGGAGTCTCAGTCTCACTCCACTTTTGTAAAGTACAAATCCACAGAATCTTCAGCGCATGTAGACATAATTAAAAATTCGGAAAAAATTCCCAAAGCCTCAGTTATAATACCAACAATTGACGGATGTCGTGAAGGGTATTTACCAGATCTATTAAAACAGATAAAGAATCAAACTTTTCAGGATTTTGAGCTTATCATCATCACTGGTGATACTCGACAGGGTCGTGCTATAAATAAAGGTGTCCAGAAATGTCAAGGAAAAATCATCATTATCTTAGATGACGATACTAAAATTGGTCACAATGATCTTTTCGCTCGCTTAATTACAGCACTCGATTCCGATTCTACAATTGGGATGGTCGGTGTCCCAAATCTAATCCCGGAAAATGCCCCGCCTTTGGTGAAATCATTCATGAGTCAAATACCGCGCCGGAATTCCCCAATGGTATCAAGAATAACAGAAAGTGACCTCGCTGAACACCCTTGCTGCGCCATACAAAAAAAAGTATTTATGGAAGTCGGCGGTGAAAATGAACTTATTCCACGTGGTGTTGACCCCTATTTACGCAAGGTCATTAGAGATGCAGGCTATAAAGTGGTGGTTATTCCAGAGGTGTTTATCCACCATTTACCCTCGAAATCACTAAGTGAGAATTGTAAAAAATTCTTTCAAAATGGAAAAATGGCGGCCTATGTCAATAAATTTTTTCCACAGTTTGTAATTGAATTACCGCAGAAACATAATCAAAAAGTCCAAAAAAAGCGCTCCTATATTCACCGCTCAATTTCATATCAATTCAGATTAGTAAAAAGTCTCCTGACTCAAAATTACATCTATTTGTTAAGTCTAATTTTTTATTTATTTGGCTTTATTTGGGGTTTTATTTTTTATAGAAAAGATTCAGTCTAAAATTTTTATGCCATCACACAAATATCAAAAATCATTGCTGATTCCCGGAGATTTTCCGCCGGTTGTCAGTGGAATTGCAACTTATTTCAATGAAATCTGGCAAAATTTCTCTTC
>JAFGPR010000003.1 GCA_016936095.1 Ignavibacteriales bacterium
AGTAACAATATTTCCTGCAATAATCTGAATATCTTTAAATTTCTTTCTGACTTCTTTTATCATTTTTAATACACCACTTGAATGTCCGTGAGCGGTATCCACGACAATAATATCGGCTTTTGCATTTCTTAATGCAGTTACTCGCGCAATTGTGTCTTTTGAAACACCGACCGCAGCACCAACTCTAAGTCTTCCCAATTCATCTTTACAAGCATTTGGATATTTTTTCTTTTTAACAATGTCCTTAAAAGTAATCAATCCTTTTAATATCCCATTCTTATCAACAACTGGTAACTTTTCAATTCTGTATTTGTGTAACAAAACTTCAGCTTGTTCTAAAGTAGTATTTAATGAGGCTGTGATAAGATTTTCTTTTGTCATCAAGTTTCTAACAAGTATATTTGGATTAGGTTCGAATCTTAAATCTCTGTTTGTGAGAATACCAATTAATTTTTTTTTATTATCCACAATTGGAATTCCAGAGATTCTATATTTTGCCATCAATTCCTGTATTTGTCCAATGGTAGCATCTTCAGTCATAGTAATCGGATCGTGTATCATTCCACTCTCTGATCTTTTTACTCTATCAACCTCGTGAGCTTGCTCTTCTATTGACATATTTTTATGAATTATTCCAATTCCACCCTCAACGGCCATTGCAATAGCCATTGGAGCTTCTGTAACTGTATCCATTGCAGCAGATAAAAGAGGAATATTCAATTTAATATCCCGTGTCAATTTTGTTGTTACATCTACGTCCCTTGGTAGAACGTTTGAAGCAGCAGGAATAAGAAGTACATCATCAAAAGTCAAGCCTTCATAACTTATTTTTGCTTTCATATATATCTCCCATCAATTTTGTTTATTTTTTTGGAAAAATTTTATTTTACAAATCGTTAAGACTAAAATAACAAAAAAGCCCAAACCAATTGATTTGAGCTATTTAAATTTTAAATTAATGATTTTCAATTTTAACCTATTATATCCTACCTTCTTTAACTAATTTAGCAATTTCAGCAGTTCCATTCTTTGAAATCGTCTTTAATGTTCTTGCAGTAACTTTAATAGTAACAAATTTATTCAATTCTTTAACCCAAATTCTTTTCTTTTGAAGATTAGGTAAGAATCTTCTTTTCGATTTATTGTGAGCGTGAGAAATACTGCTTCCACTCTTTGGTCCTACACCTGTTACTTGACATTTTCTTGACATTGTTTTCTCCAAATATTTAAATTTTAATTTACAAATATAATAATTTATTTAAAATAATAAAATTTTTCGACCTCTTTATTACAAAAATTTAATCAGACTTCAGTAATTCTTCAACTCCAACAATGATTTTATTTATATCAAATTCTGAATAGTTAACAATTCCAAATTTCTTATTCTTAAAGTCATCTGTCAAATCAAGTAATATCTTCTTAAAATTTTCAACATTATAATCAGTAACATATTGTTTTTTCTTTTTTAGCAAATCATATAAATCGCCACCATTCGCAATATGGAATATTTTCTTGCCCAATGCCATATACTCGAATACTTTTGCACCAAATGCATATCTATCATTTGGAGCATTAATTGACAAACAACAAAAATGTTCGTTAATTAACTCAGGTATTTTATCAGAGGACACAAAACTATTAAAATTAAAATTTCTTTTCATTACTTCAAAATATGGTGAGCCAGAGAAGAATTCAACATTTTTATCACTGAAAAAATTCAAAATTAAATTTTGGTTTATAAAATCATCATTCAATTCGCTAATAGCCTTTGCTAATAATTTTACTGCTTCAATTCTTGAGCCTTCTCTTATTCCAAGTTCACCTGTATAAATCATATTAAATTTGTCGTAATTTGATTTTGTCCTTATTTTAGTAAAATCATCCATATCAAATCCATTGGTAATCACAACCACTTTGTTTTCAGGTAGATGATATGTCTTCAATAAATTTTTCCGCATTATATTGCTATTGGTAATAATTTTATCAGCAATGTTAACCGATAAAAATTCCATTTTAACTGATTTTGATTTCAATGAAAATTTTTTAAAAGATTTTTTATACTCATATTTTCTATGATCATTCCATGGATCACGATAATCAAGAATAAGATTTATGTCCGGACATTCAGTTTTCAAAATTGAAGCATAATAACTCAAACTATGAAATGGAGCAGTAACAATTAAATTATTTATTTTTTCTTTCAGAATAATTTCTTTAGCAAAAGGCAACATATACTCGCCCCATTTTTCAGCTTTGTCAATTACATTAAAGAACAAATTATAAATTCTTTTAATAATTGCCCCGATAATTCTTGATATTTTATATTTCTTTTCCTTAAAATACCATACAGGATATTTTGCATTTAATCTATGAACGATAATATTTTCGACTCCTTCTACATCACGTGACCAATTGATTTTATCTTTATAAGGATATTTAATAGTCAGAACGTGCACTTGATAATTTTTCCGAGCAAAATATTTGGCAAATTTTACCCAACGTCTACTGCCAATCCCACCCATCGGCGGAAATTTATATGTTATTACTAATATTTTTTTCATCATAATTTTTACTTATTATTCAATTTAAACCAATGATAATAACAAAATATTCTCCAGACTCTGTTCCAATAATTATTTTTCTGTTGTTGATAATCTTTATATAATACAAAAATATTTCTCGGATTTTCTATCCCCACTAATCCATTTTTGCTAATATCATCAAAAACATTATCAAATAAAATTTTTAATTCATTTCGTTGCCACAATTCCTGTGGAGATATAAAACCTGTTTTATCTTTTCTTTCGTAAACTGACATAGGAATTAGATTTCGTGCATAATCTCGAAGAATTTTTTTATTTTCAAAATTATTAATCTTCATTTTATCATTTAAGGACATGGCAAATTCTACAATCCGATAATCCAAAAATGGAACTCTTGTTTCTATCCCAAATGCCATTGAATTTCTATCATCATATCTTAGATATTCTCTTAATGCGTTTAATTTAAATTCGCTAAATAACATTTTATTAAAATTAAATAAATCGAATTTAAATTTTTTAATTAGAAACAATAAATATTTTAAGACCACCTTATTATTTGTATTTCTATTTTTTTTGAATAAATTCAATTCGTTAGAGAATCTTCTAAATTTTAAATGAGCTATTAAATATATAAATAAATAATAATAATGAATATTGTAACCTGCAAACATTTCATCAGCACCTTCACCATTCAGGACAACTTTAATATCTGTCTTTTTCTTTATAGTTTCGTAAAGACGATATTGAGATAAAACCGATAAAGAACGAAATGGTTCTTCAATATGAATAAGTAAATTTTCTAAATAGCTTTGTAACTCTTCAGCTTTTGGATATACGAAATAACTTTTTAAATTTAATTGCTTTATTGTATCATCAATGTATTTTTTTTCGCTGAATTGTTCTTCATCAAAAACCGCAGAAAATGATTTAAAAGAATTTTCTTTTATAAAACCAAGTTTGTTTAAAGTACACACTATCGTTGTTGAATCAAGTCCACCACTCAATAAACTTCCGACTTCAACATCACTGCGCATTCGTAATTTTATTGAATCCTCAAAAAGTTCATTAAATTTATCTAACGCAAATTTACCGTTTTTAATTTCACTACTCGTTTCACAATTCCAATATTTGAAAATTCTTTTTTTTCCATTTTGAAAAACCATGAAATGAGCAGGTTCAAGTTCAATTATATCATTCCAAAATGTATCCTCAGAAAAATTTAACAGACTATTATTAATATACTGCTTTACTGAATTAATATTTATTGTAAATTTTTTTTTAACAAAACTTTTAATAAATTTAATCTCACTTGCAAAATATAATATACCATCTTTAATCGTATAATAAAGAGGTTTGATACCAAATCTATCTCTTGAAAAAACTAAACGATTATTTAATTTATCATAAATCGCTAGCGCCCACATTCCGTTAAATTTATTAAAACAATCCTTCCCCCACTGTATATATGCTTTCAATACAACCTCTGAATCGCTACTGCTTATAAAATTATAACCGAATTTTTCTAATTCTTTTCTTAGCTCAATATAATTGAAAACTTCACCATTATAGACCATAACATAATTATTATCCTCAGAATGAACTGGCTGATGTCCAGAATTAGTTAAGTCAATGATTGACAACCTTCTTTGACCTAAAACAACTTTTGCCAATTGAATATTCGTAATATGGGGTAGGTTATTAAAATACTCAATTGTATCATCACCTTTATAGAAATCAGAACTTTCATTAGTAACCACATAAAATCCCTCATCATCAGGACCGCGATGTCTGCTTGTCAAATGCGATTGATAATAATTAGATACATCAATCTGATTTTTAAATGATATGAATCCGTTTATTCCACACATAATTTTTGTTGATTAATCATAATTACCGACTTTTACATTTCTAATTTTTGTTAATAAAAAATGCATATTATAAGATAAATTTCTGAAACGTTTTAATCTACTTATCCACCCTCGCCAATAAGGTTTAAAAGGTTTTTTCATTGGAAAAGGTATGCCTTCAGACGGAATATACTTTTCTAGTTTAAATCCGAACTTTGATATTAAATTTGTGAAGTGTAGCGGATCCCAAGCGTTGATATGACCACGAATATGTGATAATGTAGTCTTGGAATCATCTAATATTTCTATATTTACCATTTTTAATTTTTTCTCAAGATTCTTCACCAT
>JAFGPR010000065.1 GCA_016936095.1 Ignavibacteriales bacterium
AAGAAAGATAGATGTTGAGATAGATAGATTGGAGATTGAGAGGCAGGGGGTGGTGTAACCCCCCTTGGTCCCCCCTTAAAGCAAGGGGGGAAAGGTCAGTAGTCAGTCCCGATAAATTTGTCCCGAAGATGCGGGATCTTCGCTTCGCTTCGAGATCTCCACTGCGTTACGATAGTCAGTCCCGATAAATTTGTCCCGAAGATGCGGGATCTTCGCTTTGCTTCGAGATCTTCGCTTCGCTTCGATGGTCGGTGGTTAGTAGTAAGTGGTAAGAATTAAGTAGTTAGTAGCAAGCAGTAAGGGATAAGAAGTAAGTAGTAAGAAGTAAGAGGTAAGTATAATTGTTAATGGTGAATGGTTAATGAAAGTTAGTTGTCAAGAGTCAGTTGTCAGTGATTGTGAGTTGAAGGTCATTGGTTGTCAATAAGGGGCAGTGGTAGTCAAAGGGGGTCAGTAGTCAGTAATCAGTAGTCAGTCCCGATAAATCGGGATCTTCACTGCGTTACGATAGTCAGTAATCAGTAGTAAGAAAAAAGGATTGAAAAGTAAGTAAGTGATTTTTTTTGGAAAATTTTATAGGGAACAGAATTTAAATAATTTTTTTATTATATTGGTAACAGAATATTTTAAATTAGGGTTTGGAAGGGAAGACATACATATAAAATAACCGCACAAATAAAACAGGTATTAAGAGATTAATACCCAGATGAATGTTCTTTGGCATTAGTTTTACCGACATGGGGAGCGTTGAGTAGAAAAAAATAATTTTTGTTAATGCACAAGTGTATTGGTAAAAATAAATAAACCATTTACTTAGAGGTAATGATGGTAAATAGTGTCAATAATAAATATAAACTGGTATTACCTGAAAATTAAATCGTGATAAAAAATGAAATTGAAAACCTAAATTAGTTTTAAGATGACTTTGAGTTGAAAATTAAAGTGAAAAGTAAGGTTAATTTTAAATAAAAATAGGAAAAAATAAATAATAGAAATCTGAAATATTTAATAAAGAATTTTATAAAAATTAAAGGAGAAAAGATGAGAGAAACAATTTATTTACTAACATTCTTCTTTTGTTATGCTCTATTCGGACAAATAACCCCTACATCGAGTGCGGATAAGTTCAACAAAAGGGGAATATTCAACAATGAAAATCTGAAAGAACGAGGTAACGAAATAATTAGTGATTATGACGGAAACTTGATGCTTCAATATTCAACATTGTTAAATGCACCGAACGAAATGGCGAGTGACTTAACCATTCTTTATAATGCTAATGTCGAGCATAAGTATTTTCATCATACCCTTGCAACAGAGACTGATTTTTTAGAAGCATATAACTATAATAAGGGTGAGTGGATATTTGGATTTATGGGATTTGCATTACAAGTATTAAACTTTGAACAAAATTTTTATATTGACTTACCAAATATTCCAGGAGATATCATTGAAGGACAAGAGAATGTATCTTTAATTCCGGGTTATCATTATTCAAATTCATTAAATACATTTGGATATGGGAATCAAGATTATGATGAAATTCAAATTTTAAGATCAGATGGCTCAAAATTACTTTTGCAAAATACAGAACCAAATTTAAGAACAGGAATATATGTTGAATTAGGAGAAAATAGTCAAGGATATGCAATAGTTGATAGTGAAAAAGAGTATAAGTCTGAATTACTTAGACGTGTAACTTATTTCCCGGGGGATGGAAATATATATTATTTTCAGGAAGAATATTCATATTATCCAATTGCTTGTGACTTTAATCTACCACCTGGAAGTGGTATACTAAATTATGATAGAAGGCCAAAAACAATTTATCTTTTAGCAATAAAGTCACAAACAGGTAACGTTGTTAGGTTCGAGTATGATAATTTATTAGAAAATGAAAATGGCAGAAATTTATTTTTAACTAATATTTCTTGTAACAATTTATATTCAATAAATCTTATTTATGGAGAAAACGGTGCAATTGAAATAAATAATTTTTCTAATAATGAAAATTTACATATTTACACAAATAATGCACTTAATACTGCCACACATCCTGAGAATAATCCAATTGCTGATCGAAGCCTGATGATAAAAACAATTACCGATGATTTAGCTAGAACTGATACGATTTCATATATTTGCACTGATAAGAAATTTTACCATTTATTAGATGCTAGTATGACTTGTATCGTAAAGCCAAAAGTATTCTTACCTTCAAACATTAAATATTATACAGGAAAGGAAACCACATTAGATTATGTAAGTTTAAGTGATACAATTCATGTAACCAATTACTCATCATATTCAAATGAGGCTACAGATAGTAAATTCAGAGATTATATTCATAACAATATGATAGCTAAAAGAATTCTGAAAAACAGATATGAAGGGAGTGAAAAATTCGATGAAATGCAAGAGACCTACATTTATTCATTTAATAAACCTACCGGGTTTAATTGGGGATCACATAGAGCAAATGATATTAAAACTACAATAAAAAAAGAAAACAAATTATTGAATGAGCAAATACCCGAGGAGTTCAGTGAGTCAATAACTCCTTTTAGTACTGAGATCACAAAAAACTACAGTCAATATCCAATAAAATCATACAATGGAGATTTGTCCAATGATGGGAGTGCAACAATAAAATTAATGTCAGAAACAAAAACTACAGGAACTGAGATTGTAAAAGTCAAATATCTTTATGATCTTGGCGATTCAACAGGTGGTACTTTTAATGGCAAATTCGATATAATTTCAAAGATTGAAGAAAATACAAAGAATGGAAAAACTATCACTAAAATTTCAAATTATCAAAATATTTATGAAACTTTTAATATTTTCAATAAAAATATTGATGTTTTAAAAAAATCCATAGAGCAAGATCCAATGACGATAACAACTGAAGTGACTTATAAAAACTTTTTACCAATCGATAATGAAGGACAGTTCTCGATAGATTCCAATTTTTATAAAATAGGTTTAATCCAGGAACAAAAAGTTTATTCCGATACATTAATAAAAAGTCATATAATAAATGAATTCTACCCTAAAGTAAAATCATATTTTCCTTCTTTACCCCAATCTTCATATCTTAGCTATTCACCAAATAACTTGTCTTTTCTTAGCAATGTAATTCGGCAGGTTTATCTTCCAAGTTATGATGATTCATTGTATTGGAATAGATATAATAATGCCTATTTATACAGTGGTTTTATCAAAAAATCTACAAATTTTCCAGGTACACCTAAAGAGACTTTTCTTGAATACAAATATTATCCTCATAATATGAAAGTAAAATCAATAAATAGTGATAATAAAATACTTACAGAATTTGAGTATAATGATTTTTTACCTGGCCCTGTTGCACTGGATGGAAAAATTGTTACATATCAAGGGCATGAAAATAAAGTAACTGCTTACTATTATGCACATACTTCCTCACAACCGAGCAGAACGAAAATTACTTCTTTAATTGACAATAAGGTTTTATTTGATACTTATACCTATTGTAATGAAAAAGGTGAACCTACGATAGAAAAAGATCCTAATGGATTCTTCAGCTGGTATAAATATGATAAGATCGGTAGAATTACAAATGCTATTTTCCCAGGTAGATTTATTGATGGATCAACTATTCAACTTGAAAATCCAATAAATATTAATCCAGGTAACTTAACTTGTTATATTGATACAACAAAAATTGAAATAACAAGAATAAAGAATAATACAACTACTAATAATTCTTGGTTTAGAACTTCAATGCCAGGTGAAGTTCTTTTATGGTCTATTTATAATCAACCAATCCAATTACCACTAGAAAATGGAGATTCTACCTTATTGGGAGATTATATTGAAAATATACAATTCACAACCTATTTCAACAACAGAAAAATTTGGTCTGATGGTAATTCAGATACTCTAATTATACAAGTGAAAGGTACATATTGTGATAGTATAAATAACACATTTAAGATACGAAATGATTTTGGTAATAGTATAGAAGTGCAATTACCATCTGGTGCATTTTTAGAACCATATACTTTAAAAATAGATGTTACAAGTCTTATATTGGATAGTCTACATGCAGTAAGTTATCTCCAATTTTATATTCAACAAAGTCATATTCCAGGAAATAGGAAATTTGGTTTTAATATAATAAGCACACCTTACTTAAAACGTAATAACTCAGAGATTATCGAAAATGTAAGAGAAAGTTCTGTTACTATTAATTACGATGACAATAACAATATTATTAATTATTCTAAATTTTTCCAGCTTACTAGCGGTTCTGATGGTGAAATTAAGATGACTAATAAATATGACGCATTTGGTAGATTGAGAAAGGTAGAGAAATACAATGGTTCTACTTTCGACAATAAATCGAAAGTGGAATACAATTATCTTGGACTACAAAAGAGAGTTCTAGATCCAATGGAAAGATATGCACAAACCGAATATGATTATTTTGGTAAACCGAAAATTGTTATCACGGGCAAGACTATTCCAACTGCAAAAACAATAGATTATGGTATACAGAATGCTACAACGGAATACACCCTAACCACAGATGAAGAGAACAAAACTGTCAAAACTTTTTACGATAAGGTCGGGAATGTAGTTAAAGAAGAAAGAATAATCGATGTCAATAATCCTAATATTAAAGCAACTAATTATTTCAATTATGACAATTTATACAGATTAACTTCGGTAATTTCGCCTAAAGGCCTGACTACAACTTACTTATATGACGATTACAGTAATATTATTCAAAAGACAACGCCTGATGAAGGTATTACAAAATACAAATACGATAAATATGGCAACTTGAGATTCAGTTTTAATCCTGCTTCTAAACTTGTTTTTACTAAATATGATTTATTGAACAGACCGATAATTATTGGTACCTTAACTTCTGCTTATAATATCGATAACCTAAATCCAGATTCGGATTACGGCTCAAGCCAAGGTGGTATTACTGCATTTGAAAATTATTATGATAATCAAGGTAATTTCCTTATTGTAAATAAATACGATACATTAGTGACAAATGGTGTATTTGCAGGATTAACATTACCCCAAGACGTTACATTGGAAAATCTTAAAGGTAGAATAGCACTTACAGCATTTAGAGATGTTCAATCTAACGGGTGGAGTTACAAATATTACAGTTATGACCATCTCGGCAGAATATCTAAATTTGGAATAAAATACACTGATAAACCTTGGGTAAATTTTGAAAATTATTACGACCATCTGGGTAATATGACCGCACAAAAATTTACAGGATGGGGTGAATATTATGTTTGGTATTCTTACGATAATCAGGGTAGGTTATATCAAGTAAGGTCTAATACAACCAATAATTATGGTAGTGCGAAATTGGAAGCGACATATAACTATAATCTTGCTGATCAGATTGATAGCAGTACTTTAGGTAGTATTACAATGAATTATGGCTATGATGTAAATAGAGGTTGGCTGAATGATATGTATTATACAAAATCCTTGACTCAGTTTTGGGAGGTATTGCAATATTATAATAATGGTAATATTAAATATCAAAAATTATTAAATAAGCAGTTAAATTCTACTCCACTTGAATATCTTTATTCGTATGATGGAATGAACAGACTAACTGCAGTGAATTGTACTACTGCGACAAATTATTCTGAAACTTACACATATGACATGGATGGCAATTTCAATACCTTTACGAAAGGAAACGAGGGGCAGAGAGGAAATTTAATTTATCATTATCTACCGAATACAAACAGATTAAGTTATATTGATGGGTCGGCTTTGATAGATTTTTGGTATGACGGTAAGGGTAATTTAACTCAGAAATTAGACGAGGGGAATAATACAGTCCTTATGATTAACAATTATGATCACAGAAATTTACCCCTAGAAATGGATATGGATGGTCTTATTTTCAAATATTTTTATGATGACCAAGGAAATCGTATTATTAAAGAACAAACCAATGGCACAAATAAAGTAAAAGAATTTTACTTAAGGGATGCCGCTGGGCGTGAGATTGCTGTGTATGACTTAACTAGCAATAAACTGAAATTTGTTAATCTATATGGTAATGGATTAATTGGTAGAGTAGAAATTTTTAAATAATATTTTCTTTGCGTCTCTGTGTCTCAGCGGTAAATATTCACCGCCAAGACGCGAAGACGCAAAGGGTCTTTTATATAGGAGAAAGCAAAATGAAAACTAAATTAAAAATTATGACGGTAATATTTTTTACGTACTTATGCTGTTCTTCATTCAATACATTCGCACAGGGTTGGACGAAAACTGACAGTCTGGAATTTGAGAAAATTAAGGACGACACAACTGAACTACGAAAATGGACAAATGATATCGGTAGTAAAAAATCTATTAAAGCACATGGCAGATTGGGCTTTATTAAATTCAAAGAAAAAAATTATAAAGATGCTGAAAAGGAATTCAGAATACTCGAAAAATATGCTAAAAAAGAAAAAGAAGGTAAAGATGCTCTTTATTTTATTGGTAGAATTGAATCCTTCAAAGACAACATACCAAATGCTAAAAAATATTACGAAGATTACTTAATAGAAGATCCCAATGGTGAATGGGCGCAGGGTGCTAATTACTATCTTATTTTGCAAAAACGAAAGCTCAAAGATACGGATGTGTTGCAGGAAATGGATAAATTCCTTAAAAAATATCCGAATGAATTCTATACGCCGCATGTTAAGTTCAATAAAGTTGAGCATTTTATAATAAATAACCAGTATGATAAAGCAATTGAAGTATCCTTGGATATTATTGAAAACTATCCTGAAACTAATTATGCAAAGGAACTACAATATCAGATAGGTGATTTTTATGTTAAGCAGGGCAAATATGAAGAGGCAAAGAACTATTACGATAAGTTGATAAAGCAAAAGAACAAGAACACGGAGCCATCTGCGATAAGTCAGTACCTGCTTGGCGAAACTTATGAGCAACAGGGCAACTTCAAAAAGGCAAGGAATGAATACAAAAAGGCAAAAGATGAAAACCCGAGTATTGAGAATTGGAAAATACTAAGCGACTATTCTATTGCATTATCTTTTTACAACGAATGGCTTACGACACAAGACACTACCTGTCTTGACAGTGCAAAGGTACTATTGACAAGTTTTACGACTAATTACCCAACCGACAAGCGGACACCGAGAGCGATGCTTACTATTGCTGATATTTATTATTCATTCGGCG
>JAFGPR010000004.1 GCA_016936095.1 Ignavibacteriales bacterium
AAATGATATTGCTGAAATAGTAACTTCTTTTATAATAAAATCAAAAATAAAAGATTCAAGAAAAGAATTTTTTATGGTTAATGCTGTGATGGTTAATTGTTAATTATTTTATATTTTTGAGAAGGAAGATAAAAGATTTTGATAGTTTTATACCATATTATTATAATAAAAATACAAGCATCATAGTAATCTAAGAAGTATTGGTTGTCAAGTGCAATTAAAAGTTATACCTACTGATTAAGTTATTGTCGCTTCGTTAAGTTTTGATAGTAACAAAATGAAATTGCCTAGGAAAGAAGTGAAATTGAGATTGTAAATTTTTGCTTAAATTATAAGGATATTATGAACAACTTCAGAGAAAAAGCGAATTTCATTTGGTCAATTGCTGACCTTTTAAGAGGACATTATAAACAAGCTGATTATGGAAAAGTTATTCTGCCCTTTGCTGTCCTACGAAGACTGGATATAGTTTTAGAACCAACCAAGAAACAAGTCCTTGAAGCCTATCAAAAACATAAAGACAAAAAACCAGAGGTTATAGAACCCATACTCAATGGTGTTGCAAAAGTAAAGTTTCATAATCACAGCAAGTTTGATTTTAACGAGTTGGCGAAGGATCACGATAATGTTGCTGCAAATCTCCGTAATTACATAAATGGTTTCTCGATCAGTGCAAGAGAAATAATCGATTACTTCTCCTTTGAAGACCAAATTAAAAAACTTGATGAATATGATTTATTGTATCTGGTAATAAAACATTTTGCCAATGCTAAGGATAAGTTTGAAGTAAAAGAACCGATGGAAATGGGTTATGTTTTTGAAGAACTCATCAGAAAATTTGCTGAAATCTCAAATGAAACGGCAGGTGAACATTTTACTCCACGTGAAGTTATACGTTTGATGGTTAACCTATTATTCGTCAATGATAAAAATATTTTAAGAAAAGAAGGAATTGTTAAAACTTTGTATGATCCTGCCTGCGGAACAGGTGGAATGCTTTCAGTAGCTGATGAATATCTTCATGAATTAAATCCCGGAGCCCGATTAGAATTATTCGGACAAGAAATAAATCCTGATTCCTATGCAATCTGTAAATCTGATATGCTGATAAAAGGACAAAATCCTTCTAACATAAAATTTGGAAATAGTTTTAGTCAGGATGGTTTGGAAGATGAACATTTTGACTATATGCTAAGTAATCCACCATTTGGTGTTGATTGGAAAAAAGCACAAAAGTACATCAAAGACGAATATGATAATAAAGGATTTGCAGGAAGATTTGGTGCTGGTCTTCCTTCCATCAGCGATGGTTCTCTTCTATTTCTACAGCATATGATAAGTAAAATGAAACGTGGTTCTGGTGGAAGCCGAATTGGAATAGTGTTCAATGGCTCACCTTTATTTAGTGGAGGTGCAGGCAGCGGACCAAGTGATATAAGAAAATGGATAATTGAAAATGATATGCTTGAAGCAATTATAGCAATGCCAGATCAGTTATTCTACAATACAGGTATATCTACTTATATCTGGATTGTAACTGACAGGAAAAGACCAGAACGTAAAGGAAAATTGCAGTTAATAAATGCTACAGGTTCTGAGTGGCCAGAAGGAGATAAAAACAATCCATTTTATGTAAAGATGAGTAGGAGTCTTGGAAATAAACGCAAAGAAATTGGAGATGGAAGAGATGGAAAACCTGACCAGATTAAAACCATAACTGAAATTTATGAAGCATT
Source organism: Ignavibacteriales bacterium (assembly GCA_016936095.1). Taxonomy (GTDB): domain Bacteria; phylum Bacteroidota; class Ignavibacteria; order Ignavibacteriales; family Melioribacteraceae; genus JAFGPR01. The sequence continues at coordinate 1,737 of JAFGPR010000004.1, forward strand.
TGAAGATGGTGAGTATAGTAAAATATTTGATAATGAAGATTTTGGATATACACGTATAACTATTGAACGCCCAAAGAGAAATGAAAAGGGAGAGATTGAGTTAGATAAAAAAGGGAATCTAGTTCCAGACTCAGATTTAAGAGATTATGAAAATGTTCCCCTAAAAGAAGACATTGAAGAATATTTTAAGCGTGAAGTTCTGCCTCATTTGCAAAGTGCGTGGATTGACCATAGCAAAACTAAAATTGGTTACGAGATAAATTTCACAAAGTATTTTTACAAATATAAACCGCTGAGAAGTCTTGAGGAAATACGAAAGGATATATTGAAATTGGAAGAGGAAGCAAGAGAAGGAATAAAAGAGATTTTAGAATAATGGCTCTACCAATCAACATAAATGAACTATTAAATGGCAATACTGTCGAATGGGAACGGATAGAATTCCGCGAAGGTTGGAACCCCGAGCGAACACTTCACACCATCTGTGCTTTTGCGAATGATTTTAACAATTGGAGTGGTGGGTATATTATACTTGGAATTGCCGAGAAAGATGGCATACCGATTCTGCCGCCCATTGGTATTGAACTAAATCAGATTGACAAAATTCAAAAAGAATTAAATAATATTTGTAGAAAAATAATACCAAACTATTTTCCAATTGTTGAGCCGGTAAATTTTCAGAATAAAATAATTCTTGTTTTATGGTGCCCCGGTGGCAGTGTCCGTCCTTATAAAGCACCCGACTCTCTTGGGAAAAAACAAGATTATTTCTATTTTATTAGAAGATATTCTTCAACTGTTAAACCAACAAGAGATGAAGAACGTGAACTGCTTGGAATGGCAAATCAAATTCCTTTTGATGATAGAATAAATCACTTTTCCAGTCTAAATGATTTTGATTTATCTACTATAAAAGTATTCCTTAATGAAATTGGCAGCGAACTCGAAAAAGAAATTCCTAATCTTACTATTGATGAGATAGCCCGAAGGATGAACATTGCTGAAGGCGGTGATGAATATTTATTGCCTAAGAATGTAGGACTACTTTTATTTGCAAGAAATCCACAGTCCTTTTTTCCTTATGCTAAAATTGAAGTTATTATATTCAAAGATGAGACAGGTATAACATATACGGAAAAAATTTTTACTGGTCCGATTCACATTCAGTTAAAAGATGCACTTAATTATTTGAAGAATTCCATTATTGAAGAAAAAATTATTAAAATTTCCGGCAGAGCCGAAGCAGATCGTTTTTTTAATTATCCTTACCAAGCAATTGAGGAAGCACTTGCCAACGCTGTTTATCATCGCGGGTATGATAATAATAATACTATCGAAGTGAGAGTCTTTCCAGAGCGGTTGGAAATTATTAGCTTCCCCGGTCCATTGCTACCTCTTGATAAAGAAAAACTTAAAAATCTTCAATTCGATGTCCGTAAATACCGTAATAGAAGAATCGGCGAATTTCTTAAAGAACTTCATCTAACCGAAGGGCGATTGACCGGAATTACTACTATACTCAACGAGTTAAATAAGAATCAATCACCACCACCCGTATTCGATACAGATGATGAAAGGACATATTTTAAATGCACTTTGTTTATTAGCAAATATTTCGGAAATATACCTGAAAATATTCAAATTACGCTACAAGTTAGGGAACAAGTTAACTTCTTTGTTATCAACAATTTAGATGAAATTTTGCTAACTTATTCCATATATGGGGAACAAGTTAGGGAACAAGTCATTTCTCAACTTTATTCAATTATTGATGATAATAAAATTAATAATTTTATTAATGTACTTACAATGTGTCTAATACCTAAAAAAAGAGAAGAAATTCTTAAAGTATTTGGGATAACTAATCTCTTCAAAAATTATGAATCACATATACTTGTTATGATTGATAATGAACTATTAGAAAGAACAATTCCTGATAAACCAAAAAGCCCTAAACAAAAATACAGAACTACTGATAAAGGGAAAAAACTTTTAAATTTATTAACGAATAATTGATGATGAATAAATACCCAAAATACAAACCAAGCAAAGTTAAATGGATTGGAGATATACCAGATCATTGGTATCTCAAGAAAATTAAATACGTTGGTAAAACTTTAGCCGGTGGCACACCCTCGACTACAAATCCTGAATATTGGGATGGTGATATCCCTTGGCTCAATTCTGGTAAAGTTCAAAACAATATAATCTTGCCAGATGATGTCGATAAATATATAACACAGCTAGGATTGGAACAGAGTGCTACTAAAATGATAAAAGAAAATTCAGTTCTAGTTGCTCTAACGGGTGCTACCTGTGCAAACATTGGTTTTTTGACATTTCCCTCTACCGCAAACCAATCAGTTGTTGCTATTGAAAACGAAACAAAACTAATATCTAAATTTTTGTTTTATTTCTTACTATCTCAAAGAGAACAAATATTGATTGAACGATCGGGAGGTGCACAAAGTGGAATAAATGAGGGAGATGTTAAAAATTTGATATTAAGTTTACCCCAACTTAAAGAACAAGAAACTATTGCCAATTTCCTTGATGAGAAAACTTCACAGATAGATAAACTTATTTCAAACAAACAAAAACTTATAGATTTACTTAAAGAAGAACGCACTGCAATTATTAACCAGGCAGTAACTAAAGGCATTAACCCAAATGTAAAACTAAAACCAAGTGGTATTGATTGGCTTGGTGATATACCGGAACATTGGGAAGTTAAGAACTTGAAGTTTGTGGCTAGAGTTCAATCTAGCAATGTAGATAAGAAAACTAATGAAGACGAAATTCCAGTTCTGCTTTGTAACTACATTGATGTTTATAAAAATGAATTTATTGATGATTCCTTTAATTTTATGGAAGCAACGGCATCAAAAAAGGAGATCGAAAAATTTATCCTCAAGCAAGACGATGTTTTAATTACAAAAGATTCAGAAACACCTGATGATATTGCAAACCCAGCATATGTTACTCAGAACTTTGATAATGTTATTTGTGGTTATCATTTAGCACAAATAAGGACAAATCGAGATAAAATAATTGGAGGGTTTTTATTTAGGTTGTTTCAATCAAAGAAGTTCAATTCTCATTTTGAAGTTTCAGCAAATGGAGTTACAAGATTTGGATTACCACTTGATTCAATAACTGACGTTAAAGTTAGTTATCCATCAGTTGTTGAACAACTTCAAATATTTCAACATATCGAAACAGAGACTAAAAGAATAGACATTACAATTTCCAAAATCGAAAAGGAAATAGAGTTATTTCAAGAATACAGAACGTCGTTAATAAGCGAAGTAGTGACAGGTAAAATAAAAGTCTGAACCATGATTTTTGTGATTGATATGATTACTATGATTAAGTGAATTGAGTATATCAAATGATTAAAAAAGAGTATAAATATTCGGATTTGACTGAAAAGATTATTGGATGCGCTATGGAAGTGCATAAAACTCTTGGCAATGGATTTCAAGAAGTTATTTATCAAAGAGCTTTAGCAATTGAAATGACTTTTGCCGGATTAAATTTCAATAGAGAATTTGAGATGCCGATTTATTATCGAGAGCAGCATATTGGAACAAGAAGAGTTGATTTTTTAGTTGAAGATGTTATTTCTGTAGAATTAAAAGCAATAACAAAATTAGAAGATGTTCATTTTGCACAAGCCATAAATTATCTAGAAGCATACAATTTAGAAATCGGGTTACTTATAAATTTTGGCGAGCAAAGTCTGGTATTTAAACGGCTCACAAACAAAAAATATAAAAATCATTAAATCATATAAATCATATAAATCATAGTTCAGACAGTTAGTTAGCGAAGTAGTAACGGGAAAAATTAAGGTAGAGTAAATGAACAAGGACTTAACAAAATCTTCTATAGACAGACAGAACATATTAAACAATCCTTATGCTTTAGAAGAGATTCGCAAGGCGGCTGGTATTTCAGGGATTATGTTCGAAGGCGAATTAAAATATCTGAAAGAGCAGCTCGCATCATTTTTTGAAGTGGCTCCAAGAACTATTGACCGTTATTTAGAAAAGGATTTCGATGAATTATCTGATAACGGTTATGAGGTCTTACGAGGTAACCGATTAAAAGAGTTTAAGTTAGCCCTTAAATTAGGGTATGTTGACGACATTAATGTCGTTAACATTACTCCTCAACTCGGTGTGTTTAACTTCCGCTCTTTTTTGAACTTAGCAATGTTATTGACTGAAAGCGAGCGAGCAAAAGTACTGCGCGGCGTAATTCTCGATATTGTAATTGATACGATTAATAAAAGAACCGGCGGTCGTACAAAATACATAAATCAGCGGGATGAAGATTTTATTATTAACTTTATGCGTGGAGAAGACTACAGAAGAGAATTTACAGATGCTTTACGCGATTTTGTTGATATGGGAGCAGCAAAATATCCAATTTATACTGATAAGATATATCGGAGCATATTTAAGGAAAATGCCCAAGAATACCGCCAAATATTAAAACTCCATTCAAAAGAAAAAGTACGAGAGACAATGTATGCAGAAGTTCTACTTCTAATATCTAGTTATGAGTACGGTTTTGCGGAAGTATTAAGAAAAGAATCGGTTAGATGGGGACGAAAACTCCAGCCCAATGAAGTAGATAAACTTTTTTCTGAATTCGAAAATCAAAATCTTTGGATTCCTCAAATTCAAGATGTTAGAACAAAAATGGCAAGCCGAGATCTCGGGTTTAGGGACGCTCTTCATATACGACTTCAAGAATACATTTCTGCAATTCCTATTACAGACTTTGAAAGATTTCTTGGTGAAAAAAGTAAAGATTTATTCGAGAGACTTGAAGAGATGAAAGAAGTATTTAAGAGACTAAAAGAACGCGAATGAGTTTTATTTATTTAAATATTGAACAAGCAATCGAGATTCATAAACTAACTGTGAAGTTAAGTGGTGGCGGTTCCGATGAGGTACTTGATGAGGGCAGATTAAAAAGTGTTCTTCAGCATATTCAGAATGATGAATATTATCCAACTTTTGAAGATAAACTTACTCATTTAGTCTTTTCATCAAATAAATTCCATTGCTTTCAAGATGGAAATAAAAGAATTGCAATATCCCTAGGTGCACAATTTCTTATTATAAACGGTTATGTTTTTGTTGCCCGTAAGTTTATTCAAGAAATGGAAAACATAAGCTACCACATTGCAGATAATAAGATATCCAAAGAACTTCTTCACGAAATAATCACTTCTATTATTTATGAAAATGATTTCTCGGAAGAACTTAAATTAAAAATATTAAATGCAATAATTAACAATAAATAAAAAATATTATGCAAAATATCCACACTGAATCGACTTTCGAATCCGCTATAATCGCATATTTAACTTCAAACGGCTGGTTTGAGGGAAATGCAAATGATTTCAGTAGCGAAATTGCGTTGAATAAAAAAGCAATTCTTTCTTTCATTCAGGAATCACAACCGAGAGAATGGGAATTGCTCAAATCTTATTATAAAGATGATGTTGAAAATAAATTCATTCAGCGTTTGTTTAAGGAGTTAGATTTAAGAGGAATGCTGGATGTATTGCGTCACGGAATAACAGATAGTGGTATCAAATTCAGGTTAGCATATTTCAAACCGGATAGCGGACTGAATCCGGAAACCATCAGACTTTATAACTGCAATAAACATTATGTAACAAGGCAGGTTCATTTTTCTACAAAGAACGAAAAATCTATTGATCTGTTGCTTTCATTAAATGGTCTGCCCGTCGCCACACTTGAATTAAAAAATCATTTTACGGGTCAGAGAGTTAACGATGCAATGGAGCAGTATAAAACCAGCAGAGATCCAAAAGAATTATTATTCCAGTTTAAGAAAAGAGCATTAGTTCATTTCACAATAGATCCCGATGAAGTTTATTTTACAACCAAACTGGAAAGTTCAGGGACAAGATTCTTTCCATTTAATAGAGGATTTAATAATGGTGCTGGCAATCCACCGGCAAAGGATTATACAACCTACCGTTCAGCATATTTCTGGGAAAATGTTTTACAAGTTGATAGCTGGACAGAGATAATAGCCCGCTATATTCATCTTCAAAAAGAAGAATACACGGTTGATGGTAAGAAATATTATAAGGAAACAATGCTATTCCCACGCTACCATCAATTGGATGTGGTGCGGGACTTAATCTCAGATGCGAAACAGAACGGACCGGGTCAGAGATATTTAATTGAACATTCAGCAGGCAGCGGTAAAAGTAATTCAATCGCCTGGCTTGCTTATAGACTTTCATCGCTTTACAACACTGAAGATAAAAAGGTTTTTGATTCGGTAATTGTCATTACTGACAGAAATGTCCTTGACCAGCAACTTCAAAATACTATCTATCAATTTGAACATAAGACGGGAGTTGTTCAGCGGATAGAGGTTGATTCAAAACAATTAGCGGATTCTATTACAAGTGGTGTAAGCATAATTATTACAACGCTGCAGAAGTTCCCTTTTGCGTTAAAACACTTAACAGAAATACCAAATAAGAATTATGCAGTTATCATAGATGAAGCACATAGCAGTCAAGGCGGTGAAGCAAGTAGGAAAATGACTGAAGCATTGGTTGGTAAAAAAGTTTCATTAGAAGAATCCGAAGAGATAGAAAGTGAAATTGAGAAAAGCGTTGAGGATGAAGATGATTATATCAGAGAAATCATTCAGAAAAGAGGTCCACAGAAGAATATTAGTTTGTTTGCTTTCACAGCTACTCCTAAACCCAAGACATTAGAAGTATTTGGGACAAAAGATGCAGAGGGTAAACCAAAACCATTCCATCTATATTCGATGCGACAGGCGATTGAAGAGGGTTTTATTCTCGACGTGCTCAAGAATTACACAACATACGAGACTTACTTCAGATTTTGCAAAACAATTGAAGATGATCCAACATTAAATAAAAGAAAAGCGACGAAGGCAATAGCAAGATTTGCATCTTTCCACCCAACAAACCTTTCCCAGAAAACAGAAGTGATGGTTGAGCACTTCAGACAGGTAACAATGAAAAAAATTGGTGGAAAAGCGAAAGCAATGGTGGTTACTGCTTCACGTAAGCACGCATTAAGATACTACCTTGAATTCAAGGATTATATTAAAGAGAAAGGTTATGATAATATTAGACCTTTGGTTGCATTTTCAGGTTCTGTGATTGATGACTTTTATCCTGAAGGTGTAACTGAAGCACAACTAAACAAGTTCGGAGAAAAAGAACTGCCTGAAAAATTTGCTACCGCAGAGTATCAGGTTCTTTTAGTAGCAGATAAATATCAGTATGGATTCGATCAACCACTACTTCATACAATGTATGTTGATAAAAAACTATCTGGTGTTAGGGCTGTTCAGACTTTATCCAGATTAAACAGAACTTATCCCGGAAAAGAAGATACATTTGTTCTTGATTTCGCTAATGACAGACAAACGATAATTGATTCCTTCCAGCCTTACTATGAAATGACTACCATGTCTGAAACTACAGATCCAAATCATCTCTACGATTTGAAAGGGAAGACTGATTCTACTCAGGTTTACTATCAATCAGAAGTTGACGGATTTTCAAAAGTGTTTTATAAACCCGGTAGTGTATCTGCAAGGGATCAGGGGAAACTTTATGCGTTTATTGATCCAGCTGTCGATCGTTATAAAAGTTTAGAAGAAGAACCACAAGATGAATTTAAGAAAGCGATGACATCTTTTGTTCGAATTTATTCTTTCCTTTCACAGATAATGCCTTTTCAGGATGTTGAGTTGGAAAAATTATATTCTTATGGCAGGTTCTTATTAACTAAGCTACCAAAGGTTGATTATGCAGAAAGATTGAAGTTAGATAATGAAGTCGCTTTGGAATATTATCGACTTCAAAAAATTGCCGAGGGAGATTTGGTATTAAAAGTTCAAGGTGAATATGGTCTTAATCCTGTAACAGAAGCCGGTATTAGCAGACCAAAGGAAGAAAAAGATAAACTATCTAATATCATCACTCTGCTTAATGATAAATACGGCTTTGATTTTACTGATCAGGACAGATTGTATTTTGAACAGATCGAACAGGCACTCTATGAAAATGATGATTTGAAAATAAGAGCAATGAATAATCCGATAGAAAACTTTAAGTATGCATTTGATGAGGTATTCATTCAGGCTTTGATTGATCGAATGGATGCTAACCAAGAGATATTTGATAAGATAATGATGAATAATGAATTTAAGCAGGATATAAAAGACTGGTTAACTAGGAAGATTTATGATCGTTTTCAAAATAATGAAGAATAGATAAGTGAAAGTAGTTGCAAGTGCTTCAACCCAGTAACCTTCATTAGCTAATGGATTGCATTGAGCATTTTATAATTTTTAATGTTTTTGTTTCCTTTTCACACTATATTTGTGTGCTTATTTATTTGTTAATATCTTTATCCCATCTGATGAAGCCACTATCACTTCAGAAGTCATTCCAATGAATAAACCATGTTCAACTATTCCAGCACGTTGTCCAAGTTTTCTTGCTAATTCTGTAGGATTTTCAATAACACCAAAATTTGCATCGAGAATAACATTATTTTCATCTGTTAAAAATAGTTCATTCGATTTTGTTTTTCTAATATCAACTTTATTTGCACCGATGGATTTTAAGTAATTTATTTCCGTTCCGACAGCAAATGGAATAACCTCGATTGGCACGTGCCATTTCTCACCAAGCTTATTAACTAATTTGGATCCATCCACCATAATAATTTCTTTTTTACTTGCCTGTGCAATAATTTTTTCCTTCAGTAAAGCGCCGCCTCCACCTTTGATTAAATTTAATTCAGGATCAACCTCATCGGCACCATCAATTGTAATATCAATTATCGGATGTTCTAAAAAATTTGTGAGTGGAATATTAAATTCTTTTGCTTGTAGTTCC
>JAFGPR010000066.1 GCA_016936095.1 Ignavibacteriales bacterium
TATTTGGGTTTCTGCTCGTAAGTATCTGAATAAAAGCATAAATCCCTTTTTATTTTTAAAAATGATTTTCTACGTTTTTTATTTAAATTGCATCCCAAATAATATATATTTCTTGAATAGCAACCATTGACCTAATATTATAATCTCAATAACTTAGCCAAAGATTCTATGGAGAAAAAGCATCTAGGAAAAATATTTAGAATAGAAAGTAAAGATTATTATGTCTGGGATGCAAATGGGAATGAAATAAGATGTAATCTTCCAGGTAAATTTAAAAATGAATTAAGAATAAAAAAAAATAAATTATTTACTCTTGATTATGTAGTGGTTGGTGATGATGTGGAGTTTGTCCGAAATAACGATGGAAGCGGAGTAATAAAAAAGGTTTGTGAACGGAAGAATTGTCTTTCAAGAAAAGCATTAAAAAGCAGAGCCGTGTTGAATCGAGGAGAAAGGGTTGAACAAATTATTGCATCTAATGTAAATAATTTATTTATTATAGCAAGTATTTTAGAACCACCTATAAATAATAGAATAATTGATAGAATAATTGTTGCAGGAGAAAGCAATAAAATAAATGTAAATATTGTTATTAATAAAATTGATTTATTAAAACAAAAAGAACAAGTTGAATTTTGGAAAAACTTTTATGAAAATATTGGTTATTCTGTCTTTATTACAAGTGCAATAAAAGGAATTGGGATTGAAAACATCAAGAATAAAACTCAGGATAGTGTAAACATTTTTTGGGGACCTTCAGGTGTTGGTAAATCCTCATTGTTGAATGCAATGTTTGCTCTAGATTTAAAGGTCAATGAAATTAGTCAGTATTCGCAAAAGGGAGTTCATACAACGGTTACTTGTTCCATGATTAAAATTAATAAAGATACTTTTGTAATTGATACACCTGGTATAAGAGAAATTGCTCCTTACGGAATTAAGAAGGAGGATTTAGGTTATTATTTCAAAGAATTTATTCCGTTTATAAAGAATTGTAGATTTAATACCTGTACCCATTCTGATGAGCCAGATTGCGCCATAGTAGAAGCTGTTGAAAATAATTTTATAAATTTATTACGATATGAGAGTTATATTAATATATTAAACACAATTGAGCAAGACATGTATTTCTGATTTTTTAGATTTTAATTAAAGTAAATTTTAAGTATTTTTAGCACAGTTTTATAGGGAAATTATGCGTTATTTATTTTTTATCTTTGTTTTATTTCTATTCATTAAATGTAGCAGTAGCGAAGAGCAAGTTATTCATTCTAATAAATATGAGAGTATTAAAGATAGCACTGAAAATAAAAAAATTGCTTCTGATTATTATATATCAGGTTCTTTAGAAGAATTGGAAGGTAATTATTCAAAAGCTATTGAATATTATCTCAAAGCACTTGAGATCGACCCACAGGCAGGAATTTACTTCTCAATTGGGAAGAACTATTTCATTATGAATAATTTACCTAAAGCTGTTACCTTTACAAAGACAGCAGTAAGTTTATCTCCCCAAAATACTGAGTACAATTACTTGTTGGCGGATATCTATGCAAGTGCAATGCAACTTGACTCTACAGAGAAAATTTTAAACAGAATAATAGAATTAGATTCAAATCAATATCAGGCTTATTTTCGACTTGGAATGATAAATGAAAAATCTAAACCTCTTAAAGCTTTATCGATTTATAAACATTTGTTAAATTTTATCGGTAATGAGAGAAGTGTTCTTATTAAAATTGCAGAACTAAACGAGAGACTTGGAAATATTGAAGAAACAATTTCAACCGCTGAAGAGATATTAAAACTTGATCCGTCGAATTTAGATTTAAAAATGATTTTAATCGAAGCATATATTAAAACAAATAAATTTGACAAATCAAGGGAATTATTAGATGAAACATTATTGTCTTATCCAAATGATCCTGATTTGATTGAATTAAATGCAATTTATTTTTTAAAAAATCAATTATTTAATGAGGCAACTAATCAATATCTGAGATTATTAAAAGATGATAATCTAGCACTTGAATATAAAATGGGTTTATGCTCGTCGTTTTCTGTATCATTTCCGGATGATTCTGCTCTTACTGATTTGAGTATTACTCTTTTCGAGTCATTAAAAAATGATACAACAGATTGGAGAATTTATGTTAGTCTTGCTGAATTATATAACAAGCAGAAAGATGATTCTTTAGCAATTTATAATTTAACAGAAGCTGCAAATTTAGCGACATGGAATGGACAATTATGGACTCAACTAGCATTAACCTTGTATAATCATACTAGGTACAAAGATATAGTTTATGAATTGAATAAAGTATCTGATAATTTTACAGAAGATTTTGTATTCAATCTGATATTTGGTCTTTCCCACTCTCAGTTGAATCATCATGATTCTGCATTAGTATATCTAAATAGAGCAGTTAATTTAAATCAAAATGATATTACCGCAATAACAGCTTATGGATTTACTTTAAGCCAACTTAAAAGAGATGATGAAGCTTTGATATATTTACAAAAAGCAATTAAGATAGAGCCGAATGATGCTCAAGTTCTTGGTATGCTTGGATTGATTTACGATAATAAAGAGATGTGGGAGGAATGCGATAACTCGTATCAAAAAGCATTGACAATTGCACCGGATGATGCTACATTGTTAAATAATTACGCTTATTCACTTGCTGAAAGAGGACTTAGATTAGATGAAGCTTTAAAAATGATTACTAAATCATTAGAAGATGATCCCGATAATACTTCGTTTCTTGATACAAAAGGGTGGGTATATTTTCAAATGGGCGAATATGAACTGGCAAAGGAATTATTAGAAAGAGCAATGGAAAAAGATAAGAATGATACAACTCTTTTTGATCATCTTGGTGATATTTATTTCAAATTAAATGATAAAGAAAAAGCAATTGAGTATTGGAATAAAGCTCTGGAAAAAGATAATAATAATGAAAAAATTAAATCAAAAATTGCAAAAGGTGAATTGTGAAAGCAAAGTTATTCTCAAATTCGTTATTACTAATTATTACAATAATAATTATTAACGGTTGTATCCCTTCAAAACCACCTGACGAAGAAAGAATTTTACCGCCGGATAGATTAATAAAAAAATTAGAAGCAAATAGAAGACAAATAAAAAGTTTTAGTGGAACTGGAATACTAAATGTAAAAAGTCCAGAGATGACAGCGAAAGCGAATTTTGAAATCTTAATTAAGAAACCGGATTCAATTAAGGTCTCAATATTTGGGCCTTTCGCAATTGGTGCTGCCCAGATTCTTGTTACTCCTAATTCGTTTAAATTTTATGATGAACTTAATAATGTAATGTATCAAGGAGTTAATAGAGAGGGAATAATTGAAAGAATTTTTAAGATAGATGTTTCATTTGATGATTTAATTGATGCATTTACGGGTTCAGTCAATCTAACTGACAAATTAAAAGAGGAACCAAACAAATTTGAAACTGAAGGTGACAGTTATCTATTATCCTATATTCCGATAAAATCTAATAAAGTATATATTTATAAAGTAAATATTGATGATTTGGCTATTACAAATTACAGGATAGCTAAGTTACCTAACGAGATACTTTTCGATAGTAAGTACTCAAATTTTTCTTTATTTGAAGAAGTTGCTATTCCTTATTTAGTTAATTTAAAAAACAAGCAAAGTAATCAAACAGTGGATATTGAGTATAGAAATATAAAAGTTAATACAAGTATTCAGCATTTAGAAATTATAGTTCCACAAGATGTAAAAATATTTGAATGGTAAAAGTAATTTTTAAAATATTTTTAATAGTTTTACTTTGCTTGCCTTTTAACCACTATATGCAAAATGATAAAATTAAGGAGCAAAATAAAGAACTGGAAAGACTTAGAAAGGAAATATCAAATCTTGAAGCTGAATTAAGTAAAAAAACAACAAACGAAAAAGAATCACTTAATGTCTTAGAAAAAACAAATCAAAAATATTTACTTGTCAATAAGCTTGTTAACCAATTAAAAATTGAAGAACGTGCAAAAGAATCGGAGATTATAAAGTTTAACAAAAAAATAACTGAAATAAATAATGAAATAAATACAATTAAAAGTAATTATTCAAAATATATTGTGTGGTTATATAAAAGAGGTAGTTATTCAAATCTGAAATATATTTTTAACGCTGATTCCTTTGAACAGGCAATGATGCGCTACAGATATTTGAGTTTGTTAACGGAACAAAATGAAAAAAATATATCTAAGTTAAATAGTAAAATTGATACATTGGCCGATTATAAAATGAAATTGGAAGTAGAAAAAATAGAAAAAACAAAATTGGTAGCTGAAAAAGTAAAGGAACAAAGCTCGTTAAGTAAATTAAAAACAGAAAAACAGGGTATTGTTGATAAACTAAAAAAAGATAAAGGTAATCTGAAAAAAGAAATAGAAGAAAAGAGAAAAGCTGAATTAAAAATAAAAAATTTAATTGCAAAATTAATTGAAGAAGAAACAAAAAAAAATGTTGATAGTGATTTAAATTCAAATGCAAATTTATACGAGGGATTCGAAAATTTCTCTTCATTAAAGGGAAGATTAATTTATCCTGTTGGCAATGGTAAAATAGTTAGAAGTTTTGGTGAAAATAAAAATGAAAAGTTAAATACTATTACTGTTAATTACGGAGTAGATATCCAGACAAATAAGAATAATTCTATTTGTGCTGTTGCTGATGGAATTGTTTCGGCAATTGAATGGATACCTGGATATGGAAGTGTCATTATTGTTACTCATAAAAATCAGTATAGAACGGTTTATGGACATATTACTGATATCCAAGTTGTGGAAAAGGAAAAGGTTAATAAAAATACTGTGTTAGGAAAGGTAAGTGAGAGTCTTGAAGGTAATATAGTCCATTTTGAAATTTGGAAGGGACGTGATTCGCAAAATCCACAAAGTTGGTTCGCAAAAAAATAAATGGAAACGAAATTCAAATAAATTGAATTACTTAAAAACCATATATGAAAATATTTTATCCCTTTCTGTTGCTGAACTTATCAGTAGAATTATTAATTTGTTTACCACTGCTTATCTTGCTCGCGTTATTTTACCAGAAGGATTTGGAATAATTAATTTTGCAACAGCATTTGTATCTTATTTTGTTTTGTTTGTTGATTTTGGATTAGATGCAATTGGAACAAGAGATATTGCAAGGAACAAAAAAGAAGTTGGTATTTATGCGGGTACATTTCTTATCTTTCGATTAAGTATTGCTTTCGGTATCTCCATCGTATATTTCATTATTGTACATTCATTAAACCTTTCATTAATCGAGAAAGATATTCTTTATCTAACTGGATTAAACTTATTTCTTACAGCAATCATGTTTCAATGGATTTTTCGAGCTTACGAACAGATGAAATATATATCAATTGGACAAATAATTGGTAGTATAATAAATTTGATTGGTATAGTTTTAATTGTTGAGGGGATTAAGGATTTAGAACTGGTTGTTATAATAGGACTTATTGCAACATTGATAAATAATATATTTATGATTTTTATCTACACAATCAAAATAGGTAAAGTCCATTTTAATATTAAATTATCTTTGTTAAAGAATTTAATTAA
>JAFGPR010000067.1 GCA_016936095.1 Ignavibacteriales bacterium
ATTATTTCAAATAAAAGATACAGATTTAGTTGCAGAATCTTACAGTGATTTACTATTAAAAAAAAATGAATTAAGATGAAAGAAATAAGATTTAAACCAATCGGAATTATCCACTCACCTTTTAAGAATATGGAAGGAATACCAATACAGCCGAGAGCAGGAAAGGGTTTGAAAGGAAATGTTGAAATTTTTTCAGAGTACACAGATGGACTTAAATCACTTCAAGGATTTTCACACATCTATTTAATTTTTCACTTACATCTTTCGAAAGGATATTCCTTGGTGATAAGACCATTTATGGACGATGAACTGCACGGAGTATTTGCAACCAGAGCACCTAAACGCCCTAATCAAATCGGACTTTCGATTGTCAGACTAAGTAGAATTGAGAAAAATGTTCTTCACATCGAAGATATTGATATTGTTGATGGAACTCCGCTCTTGGATATCAAACCTTATGTTCCTGAGTTTGATCCTGCGGTTGTAGAAAAGATTGGTTGGTTATCAAGAAATATTAATAGGTTGAATCACACAAAATCTGATGAAAGATTTAAGTAAAATAAAGATAAAACAGATATTATTTCCTTAATTTTGTAAAAATAATTAATAATTTTTATAAATCACACAAATCATTTTTGTGTCTTCGAGTCTTCGAGGCAAAACTTTTTGCCACTAGAACACGAAGGCAGGAAGTATAAAATTGATTATGAAAGAATTATTTGAAAAATACATAAAAGATATTTCCAAAAAGTTTACTCGTGAACAGACAAGCGAGATGGGTTATCGCACTGATTTTGAAATACTATTGAAAAGTATTTTCGAATCTATAAATGTAAGACAAATTGATCACGATGCAAAAGCACAACAAGGAAATAAACCGGATTTTGTAGTTGCAGACAAGGGAGTCCCGATTTTATATTTAGAAGCAAAAGATATTGGTGTCTCGCTTGATAAGGTTGAAAAGTCCGAACAGATGGCAAGATATTTTGGATATACAAATTTAGTTTTAACTGATTACATAGAATTCAGATTTTATAGAAATGGTATTTCATACGAAGAACCTATAAAAATTGCTGATATAGACTACAAAAAAAGAAAGCTATTCCCACTGCCTGAAAATTACGAAAGATTAAGTAAAACACTTATTGAATTTTCTCAATCTAAAAAAGAACCGATAAAGTCGGGGCAGCACCTTGCAAAAATAATGGGAGGTAAAGCATACAGAATTCGTGAAAATGTTAAAGAAATTATTTCTAAAGATGATGACGAAAACTCAGAATTGATGGAAGTTTTTAACACTTTAAAAATTATGCTCGTTCACGATTTAAACTACGATACTTTTGCAGATATGTATGCACAAACCTTGGTTTATGGATTATTCGTTGCAAGATATTATGATGACACTCCCGATAATTTTTCAAGAGCAGAGGCAAGAGACTTAGTCCCAAAATCAAATCCGTTTCTTCAACATTTTTTTGACCATATTGCTGGTAGGAATTTTGTCCCACGATTAAGTTTTATTGTTGATGAACTATGTTTTGCTTTTCAGCATTCTGATATTAGACACCTTATTGAAGATTATATGGAAGGTGCTGACCCGGTAATTCATTTCTATGAAGATTTTCTTAAAGAATACGATCCCGAATTACGGAAAAAGATGGGGGCATATTACACTCCCCTGCCTGTGGTAAATTTCATAGTTCGTTCGGTTGATTATATTTTACAAAAAGAATTCAATCTTCCAAACGGACTTGCGGATACTTCAAAATTGCAAAATGGATTACACAAGGTTCAAATTCTTGACCCGGCTGTTGGAACAGGTACTTTTATCAGCTCAATTATACAATTGATTTATGATAAGTTTGAAAAGCAAAAGCAAACAGGTAGATGGGGAAATTATGTACATCACGATTTGCTACCCCGACTCTTTGGCTTTGAACTAATGATGACTCCTTACACAATTGCACATCTGAAATTAAGTATTAAACTGAAAGATACTGGCTTTAAGTATTTCAACGAAACTAAAACAGGAAAATCAAGACTTAAAATTTACCTGACCAATTCTCTTGAAAAAACAGAGACACATCAGGAAGTACTTGCTCTCGGTTTTGCAAATACTATTGCAGAAGAAGCCAAAGAGGCAGATAAAATAAAAAACGAAACGCCAATAATGGTTGTGATTGGTAATCCACCTTATAGTGTAAGTTCGCAAAATAAAGGTGAATGGATACAAGATTTAATTAAAGATTATAAAACAAATTTAAATGAAAAAAATATTCAACCGCTTTCTGATGATTATATAAAATTTATTCGTTTCGCTGAAAGTTTTATTGAAAAAAATAAAACTGGTGTTGTTGCGATGATTACAAATAATTCATTTATTGATGGAATTATTCACAGGCAAATGAGAAAACATTTACTTGATACATTTGATGATATTTACATACTTGACCTGCACGGAAATTCAAAGAAAAAAGAAAAAGCACCAGATGGCAGCAAAGATGAAAATGTTTTTGATATTATGCAAGGTGTTTCAATTTCTTTATTCGTTAGGAAAAATGAAAATAAAAATTTACTTGGAAAAGTTTTTCATTCCGAGTTATTTGGATTGAGAGAATCAAAATTTGAGAAACTTAACAACTCAAGTATTGAAAATATTAAGTGGAAGCAACTTGATTATTCTGAACCGTATTATTTCTTTGTGCCGAAGGATTTTAATATTCAAAATGAATATGATGAAGGATTTAAAGTAGATAGTTTGTTTGAGATAAATACTTCGGGTATTAAAACACATGATGACGACAATTTAGTTTCTTTCTCTCAATTTCAGAATAATAATAAACCGTATTATTATCGTCCTTTTGACAATCGCCAAATTGAATATAATTTAAAAAAGGTTGTGCGTCATCGTTTTTCAATTATGAGACATATGTTATTAGATAATTTAGGTATAATTCTAAGACGTACCACTGAGAATACAGAAAATTGGCAACAAATTTCAATCACAAAAAAATTAATTGATATAAATTTTCTCTCTGCTCAGACCTATCTTTTCCCTCTCTATCTTTATTCCGATGATGGAGATTGTCATCCGAATTTGAATATGGAGATAGTTGAAGAGATAGCGGAAAAACTCAAGTTAAATTTCACAGACAAGAGAGATACTTCGCTATCGCTCAGTATGACAGAAACATTCTGCCCAATTGATGTCCTAGATTATATTTACGCTGTTCTTCATTCACCAACTTATCGTCAGAAATACAAAGAATTTCTTAAAATAGATTTCCCAAGAGTGCCGTATCCAAAAGATAAGGAGCAGTTTTTCAAATTAGTTTCTTATGGTACTGAGTTAAGAGAAATTCATCTTTTAGAATCCTCAAAGGTAAGTCAATTCATAACCACATTTCCTGTCACAGGTTCGGAAGTAGTTGAAAAAGTTTATTATCAAGATGGGAATGTATATTTCAACAAAGAGCAATATTTTGGTAATGTCCCTGAAATAGCGTGGAATTTTTATATAGGTGGTTATCAACCAGCACAAAAATGGCTAAAAGACAGAAAAGGTCGAACACTTACAAATGAAGATGTCGAACATTATCAAAAAGTAATTGTAGCTCTGACCGAAACAAAAAGAATTATGAAAGAGATAGACAATTTAAATTTAATTTAGTTATTACTTCAAATCTCTTTAGTCAATTTCAAAAATTTGTTGTATGGAATTGCTATCCAACTTTCTGCACAGAAAGCACCATTTTGTAAGCTAATCATTGATACTTTTGCTGCTGTTTCCTCATCTGGCGCTTCGTAAATATCCATAAAATCGAAAGAGCCAAGCAATGCATAGTGAGAAATAAATTTTACTTCTGGACATTTTTTCTTAACACTTTCCAACCATTCTCTCCCGAGTTTGCCCCGATCCTTCATTTGTTGAGAAATTTCAGAAGATAATTTGGTCATTAAAACAAAGGTCTTCATTTCTTCCTCCAATTATTTAATTATTTTTTTGGTTCAGCATGGATAGTTGCATAAATATTAAGTTCTGTTTTTAATTTCTTTTCTATTCGATCAATTATCTCATGTGTCTGAGTCAATGTCAAATCACCCGGTAAACAAAGATGAAATGAAATTTCAATATGTTCGCCATAACGGTGTAAATGTTCATGATGTAGATTAAGTGTATCACCAGTAATTTCTCTAACTGTCTCTTTTATTTTTGTAATTAATTCATCATCAGGTTTTTCACCCATAAGCAATGTTGAAGTATCTTTAAAGACATCGTATGCAACTTTTAAAATTAGAATAGAAACAAATAAACCTAATACTCCATCAAGCCACCAAAATAACGGACCTAATAATGCTCCAATTAAAATAACTGCAGAAGCAATTGCGTCACTTCTGTGATGCCATCCATCAGCTATTAAGGATTTAAGACTTGCTTTCTTACCTGCCCAGATTGAGAACCGAGCAAGACTTTCCTTTATAAAAATTGAGACAGCAAAAACTATGATAGATGTTGTTGTATACTGAACTTTAGTTTGTTCTATTAATTGACCTATGGAATCAATAATAAAGTTTATAGCAACTAAGGCAAGAAGAATACTAATAATTATTGCACTAATTAATTCAGCGCGTCCATGACCAAAAGGATGTTTTTTATCAGCAGGTTTTTTTGATATCCATACTCCAAGAATAACAATGCCCGAAGTAAGTGTATCAGATAGAGTGTGCCATGCATCTGCAATCATCGCAACAGATCCGACTAAAATACCAACCCATATTTTTATCACAAAGAGAATCACGTTAATAATGACAGAAGCAAATCCTTCTATATAACCTAATTTTGAGATTTCTAATTTCATAAATGCAAAATATATACATAAAATTATTTATTCAATGTAAAAATATTAAATTAAAAATAATTATCGAAAAATATTTTTGTTATTTGATTAAATTTGTTTTAGGTAATTAAATTATTAAAGAAAATAAATTTTTATATGAACAAAAAAATATTTTTACAGAATAATTTCGATAACAACAACGAATTATATTCGGTAATCTCTCCAACATCTGCAGCTTTTGTTGGTCTGGTAATTGTATTCATATTATATCAATTCATTGGTGGATTTATTTCTTTGACAATTTTTGGAACTGATATTAAGCAGGCAAACTTAACCGCTTTAAGATTGTTTACAATCGCTGGACAGATTTTATTTATTCTCCTACCTGCCTTAATTTTAACTCGAATGATCTATTTTGATATTTCCAAAGTTATCCGCTTTAACAAAACGAGAAAATGGGATATTCCGATTTTCACTCTCGGATTAATATTTCTTTTTCCTTTGATAGAGGTTTATTTATTTTTACAAAATGCTCTTATCACAAAACTGGCAAGCTCAAGTGAATTTTTCCAAAGCATTAAGAACATACTTGATGAGCTTGATAAGTTAATAGAAAGTTCATTTACAAATATTTTAGTTGCACATAATCCTATTGAATTTATTTTTGTTGTACTTGTTGTATGTGTTACACCTGCAATTTGTGAAGAAGTATTTTTCCGTGGATATATTCAAAAAAGTTTTGAATTAAAGTTAAAAGCTAAATGGGGAATTTTTCTAACGGCATTATTTTTTGGACTTTATCATTTTAATCCGTATGCTACTATTCCTTTGATTGCACTTGGATTATATTTTGGATATGCCATCTATAAAACAAATTCAATTTTTGTTGTAATCATATTGCATTTCCTTACCAATTTTTTTAGTACTTCAGCGTTTCAGCTGCTTGGTTCAGAGGAAATAATGGATAGTGAGATGATAATAGATAGCTCAGAATTAGATTACTTAATTTTATTTTCAATTTTATTAGTAATATTTTCTAGTTTTATTTATTTTGTAAATAGATATTACAAAAAAAAAAATGAAATCAAACAATAATTAATTTTATAAAAATACGCAGGAGGAAAAATGATTTGTCCAAAATGTGAATACGAATATGTTGATGGAATTACTAAATGCCCCGATTGTGGAGCCACTTTAGTAAGTCCAGAAGAATTCAAAGGTAAACTCATTCATCCGGAAGATTGGATAGTCGTTAGGACGTTTAATGAAATATATAATGCAGAGATGTACAAAGCAAATCTTGAAAGCGGAGAAGTCGAAGCGGTAATTTTATCAAAAAAGGATCGTACCTTCCCGGGTGTCGGTGATCTCGCTGTTGTAAAATTGCTAGTCAAAAAAGTTGACATTGACGATGCTCTATTGATTATTAAAGATATTGAATCTGAAGATAATGATTTAAAGGAAGATGAAGAATATAAATAATACTTTAACCAGAATAATTGTATCGTTGATTGCGATTCCTTTAATCATTACAGTGGGTTACTTTGGCAAATTTTATTTTTTAACTTTTATAGTCTTAATTTCCTGTGTTTCATTTTTTGAATTTTCCCAGCTCAGCAGCAAAAAAGGAATTTTTTTGAACTTGGTCATGGGCGAAATTTCAATTATTGCAATTATTCTTAACTTTTATTTTAATTGGTTAAGTCCTGTTATTCTGATTATAGCGATACCAATTGTATTATTGTTCTGTGAATTATGGAGAAATAAGGGTTCTGCTCTGCAAAATATTTCTTCATCATTATTGGGCGTTTTTTATCTTGGATTATTCCCTGCTACTTTGATTGGTATCCGTGAATTTTATGCAGATTATAATAATGGGGGTTATTTAATTATTTCAATTTTTGTTTGTATCTGGCTCTGCGATTCTGCTGCAATGTTCATAGGAACACTGATAGGAAAACATAAAATATTTCCTAGAGTAAGCCCTAAAAAAAGTTGGGAAGGAACGATTGCCGGATTTATTTTTGGATTAGGTGGTATGTTAATCTGCAAAATAATTATTCTCGATTTCCTAAGTTGGAATAATATAATAATTATGGGATTAATAATCGGAGCATTAGGACAAATTGGTGATTTAATTGAAAGTCTGCTCAAGCGAGATGCTAACATTAAGGATTCATCAAACATGATACCTGGTCATGGTGGTTTGATGGACAGATTTGATTCATTGATTTTTGCTTCGCCGTTGGTTTTTATATATTTATCCTATTCACATTTGTTTAATTAAAAGATTAAGATGTTTTCAATATTAAAGAATTATTATTAAATTTGTTTTGTTAAACTTGTTAAATTAAATAACATCATATTATGCACGAAGAAGAATTAATAAAGTTAGCTCAGTCGGGTGACAAAAAAGCTCTTTCTGAACTTGTTAAAAGGCACGAAAAAACAGTTTACAATTTTGCTTTTAAGATATGCCGTGATAAAGAAAGAGCTGAACACACAATGCAGGAAACTTTTTTAAGTATGGTAAAATCAATAAGTCAATTTGAAGGAAAATCAAAATTATCAACTTGGCTTTACACAGTTATAACCAATCATTGCTTGATGGCTGCACGTACAAGTAAAAAACATGATTGGGATTCTCTTGAAGAGGAGATTGATACATACGAAGAAAAAAATATTTCCTCGTGGAATATTGATCCGGAAAAAGTTATGGAAGATAAAGAATTAAAAGAACAATTAGACAAAGCAATCAGTAAGTTACCTACTGATTATAGAATAGTTTTTTTACTTCGTGATGTAGAAGGTATGTCAACTGCAGAAACAGGTGAAATTGCGAATTTATCTGTCCCAGCAGTGAAGTCCAGATTACATCGAGCCCGCTCATTTTTAAGACAAGAATTAAGTAAGGTGCTACAATATGAAACCTAAAAAAATAAAATGCGAAGAAGCAAAAAAATATCTCTCTATAAATTTAGGTGAGGATCTTGATTTATCACATTGTCTTGAAATTAAAAAGCACATTGAGCAATGTCCTATGTGTAAAAAATATTTTGAAACACTTGAAATAACAATCAAGTGTTATCAGAATTACAATGTGGAGTTATCAGATGAATGCCACCATAAATTACTAAATAAATTAGGGTTGGAAGACTAATACAATTTTTTCGTTCTGGTATAAAACCTTACCGAAAAAAGTACTGCTGCTAATATCAACCCTATCGAAAGACCTATCCATATTCCTATGACACCCAGTTTAAATATAAATCCTAAACAATATGCAGAAGGTATTGCAACTACCCAATATGCAAAAAATGTAATATACATTGGAACTTTCACATCCGTGATTCCCTTCAATGCCCCCAAACCCGTTGCCTGAACGCCATCAAATATTTGAAATAGAGCTGCAACAATTAGCAATGACGCAGCTATTAAAACAACCTCGGCTTCATTTATAAATATTAATGGTATTGTAAATCTGAAAATAACGAACAAGACACCAAATAAAAACATTATCGCTGCTGCAATTGCAATAGCATTAAAACCTGCTTTTCTTAGCTGAGTATAATTTTTTTCACCAAGAAAATTTCCTACACGAATAGTTGCGGCTTGTGAAATACCTAAAATAATCATAAAGGAAGTCCCTGCAACACTTAGAGCAATCTGATGAGCTGCCAATGCACTCGTACTTATCCATCCAATCATTATTGCAGAAATAGAAAATGCTGCTATTTCAAAAAAAGAAGTAAATCCACTTGGAATTCCGATTGCAAAAATTCTTCTAATTATTTTCCAATCAATTTTTCTAATTCTTAAAGAAGGATTATATTCACGTAGATTTTTTGATCTGACGACGAAAACAATTAACATTATCATCATACTTGTTCTTGTTATAAAGCTTGCATAACCAGCACCATCAAGCCCTAATGCAGGAAAACCCCAATTACCATATATCAAAAGCCAATTGCCAAAGACATTGATCAAAGTAGAAAAGAGAATTACATACATTGCAGGTCTCATGATAGACAGTCCCTCCAGAAATTGCCTGAAGCTTTGAAAGACAATAAATGGAATTGTTGATAGCGTCATTATTCGCATATATGATTTCGCTAACGAAACAATTTCTTTTGGTTGGTCTAAATAATCAATCAAATCTGTTAAATATAGTATAACTACAACAAGAATTATCGAAAAAGAGACATTTGCAATTATCCCCTGACGTAGAAATGTTCCGCATTCATTGTGCTTACCCCCTCCCTTTGCAATTGCAACTAATGGTGATATTGCGGTACTTAAGCCAATTCCAAATATAATTACAAGGAATAATAAACTGTTCACAAGTGCTGAAGCCGCTAAGGATTCAGCATTTACTTTACCGACCATTATGCTGTCTGTAATGCCAAGAACAATATGACCGAATTGTCCAATAGCAACTGGATACGCAAGAAGTAGGGTATCCTTAATATGCTTGTTGTCGACTTTAAGCATTAAAAAACTATAAGTAAATGGGAATAATTATTAATCCATTAATAAAAATAATTAAATTGAGATTAAATTTTGAAAAAAGTTAAGGAAAATATTGTTTCGGAAAATTTTATTGGATAAAATTAGGGTTGTGATAAAACCACAACCCTTTAAAAATTATTTTAGTAAATATATCATTGCATCAAGTTCAGCAACAAGTTCTTCAGTGCTTCCTCCAAAACCAACACTTTTGAATCTTATCTTTCCATTTTTATCAATAATAAATTTTGTCGGGATGCCAGATACTTTGTAACTTGTAATAACTTTACTATCCAAGTCAAGAAGAACTTGGAAAGGATAATCATTTGTTTTAATAAACTCTGCAGCGTTTTCTTTTTTATTATCAACTCTTTCCCAACTATTAATAAACAAAAATTTGATATTAGGATCATCTTTATATTTCTCGACTGCAATTTTCATCCCGGGAAAGGCACTTCTGCAAGGACCACACCATACTGCCCAGAAATCTAAGATAACAGTTTTTCCCTTCAATTCCGATAAAATTACCTGCTTTCCATTCAAATCAGTTAACATAAAATCAGGTGCAGTTTCTTCTTCAATCATTTCTCGTCTGAATTTATTTAGCATATTCTGAAATGCTTGTTCTTCCAGACCAGATAAGAATTGTTCAAAACCATCTTCTGTTTGTTTTTGTCCAAAATAAGCGGTTTTAAGTAATTCTTTGTTTTTCTGTGAACCTTTTCCTTTTAAGATAACTTCTCTAATTTTTTCAACAGCGATATCATATTTTCCCGTTTGGACTAAAAGTTCGCAATATAACTCATTAAATTCTGCTTCTTCGTAAATATTATATTTTATTGTTTCTTCAGAGAGTGTAAGCGCTTCTGCTTTTTTATCAAGTTTGCTTAGGATCAAAGCTTTAGCATACAAATTCAAACCGAGATAATACTCTCTTGTTTTTCTCCAACCTTTTTCAGTTTCCTCTTTTGGCTTTTCACCAATTGGATTATCTAATTCATTTCTAGCTCTATCAACACCGAGCGTTGCAATTTCAAGAAGAATATTTAGATCAGTTGGAGTATCAATCAACACCTTTACTATAATGTTATAACGGTAAATACTAGGTCTTTCACTGTTATTTTTCAAAAAGCCTAACAATTCATTTACTTGCTGATTATTCAAGTAAGTCATACAGATATTATCATAAATCGCTTCAATAAATTCGCTCTCAGGAAATTCATTTTCAAAAACTTTTGCATATTGAATCATCGAATCGACTTCAGTTATATTTCTGTATTCCTGAAATTTTATACCCTGTGCATATTCACCTTTTGGATATTCTTTTAGAAGTTGTTCTTCAAATATCATAGCTTTTTCTTCGTCATATTTTACATACCAACCCGCAAGTAATGCTAGATCATCTTCTAAAAGTTCTCTTTTGTTTTCTAACTTACCTAATTCATCAAGAACAATTTCATTTAATTTTTCGGGCATTAAATTAGAAACGACTGAAAAATAAGTTTGAAGATATTCACTTTTGATTTGTGGATTAGCTGTAAATTCCTCTTCGAATAATTTAAGTGCAAGTTCTCTGTCTCTTTTCAATTCCAAATTATAACCCCAAGAAGCATAAGCATTCGCAAGTCCCGCCTTTGCACCGGGGATAATATTTCCATTTTCATCATTTAGTAAAATATAATATCCCTGCTCCTTGTTATTATCAAATATTTTACTATCTTCACCATTATCAAATTTAAGCAATATACCACGCGTAGTTTCATCAGTTTCAATTTCAGCGATCCAACCAGTTCCTTCTTTTTCCATTTCAATTGAATAAGCATTTTCAATTTCGTTGCTAAATAAATAAACGACAACGTCAACACTTTGAGTAGTATCTAATTTTGTCCCATCGGGATTAAACTTAATAAAGATATCATCACCCGGTTGATTTTTAACTGGTTCGTAGGAAAATGTCCCTTCATATATAATTTCAGATTTACACGAAAATAATAGAAGAACAGAAACAAATATTATTGATAAATTTCTGAATAAGAATTTCATATTTACTCAAACAATTTCTTATTGTTTAATTACTTCCAGTAATTCCATCTCAAAAATCAATAATTCATTAGGACCGATTACACTTCCAGCACCTTGCAATCCATAAGCAAGATTTGCAGGAATGAAAAGTTGCCATTTATCACCAACTTTCATGAGTTGGAGTGCTTCTGTCCAGCCTGGTATTACTCCCATTACTTCAAATGTTGTTGGTTCACCTCTTTGATATGAATTATCAAACTCGGTTCCGTCAATAAAATATCCACGATAATGTGTAACAACTTTATCTGTAAAGGCAGGTGTTTCGCCAGTTCCTTGTTTAAGTATTTTATACTGCATACCACTTGGTAATGTAACCACACCTTCTTGTGTTCCATTCTTTTTAAGAAATTCTTCACCTTCCTTTAAGTTTTGTTCTGCTAAATTTTTCAAGCTGTCATTCCCCTGTATTATTTGTTCTGATTGTTGATCTCTGATTTTTTGCTGAAATTCCATCAAAGCTTTAATCATTTCTTCCTGCGTCATTAATGGCTCTGCTGCTGTGTAAGCATCTTTTATTCCTCTGAAGAATGAATTAATTTTTACAACGATTTGCTGAGATTTTAAATTGCTTCCAATATCGAATCCGATTCCGTAACTAACTTTATCATCGAATGTAACCAGACTGTCCTTTGTGATTTCATCATATTCGTTTTTTGAATCCTGACAAGCTGTAATACCAAGAAAAACAAAAACGAAAATGAAATAATTAAAAGATTTCATTTTTACTCCAATAAAATGTTATTAATAAAATTAAATTTTTAACTTGCAAACTTAAAAGTATAAACTTACATATACAAGAGATTTATTCTTTAGAATTAAATACTTGAAACTTCTGAAAAATTAATTGACATTGATAAAAATTTTAAATATTATTGTAGTCAAAAAGATAAGGGGAAAAAATGCGAAG
>JAFGPR010000068.1 GCA_016936095.1 Ignavibacteriales bacterium
AAGTAGAAATGGAGTACCCCATCCGATTGAATCAAGTTGATAATTATCTAACAGAAAAGAATGTTCTTCAGCTGTGCTTACCCCGCCTTGTGCTGAAAATTTTACAGGCAAAGGGTTTTTGGGAAAATAACGTTTTTTTGTTTTTAATGCTTCAGAATAAATTTCATGATTTTGACTAATAAGTTCACATCTATTTTTCTTAAATTCCTCCAATATCGGTCCGAGTAGTAAACCTTCACTGATAAAGGCATGTCCACCACAGTTTAATGGAGATTCAACTCTATATTCTGAAATCCAAAGGCCTTTTTTCGCGAGGAATTTCCCTTGTATTAAAGCAGAACGATAATCGCTGACTTTTAGAATTATTTTTTTCTTCAGGTATCCGTTTTCATCGGGATAGAAGTCATCAAATTTTTCTATATAGCTATATAATCGTGCATTCATTCCTGCTGATAGAACAAGAGAAGAGTCCAATTTACTTTCGGCAAAACCTCGCAAGGCTGCATGCGCGTCATTAAACTCTATAGGCAGTTTTTCGTGATTGTGAAAATTATCCTTATCAAGTTTTGTCATAATATTTACGTCTATATTACCAACTAAAAGATTTTCTTTTATCCAATTCCAAATATCTTTTAAATTAGTCTTCATTTTTTTTGCTTGTTCAATTTTTTGTTTTAATAAAGAGGAATCAGGTAACATCGAAATATATTTTTCAAATTCCTTACTCTTTGTGTTAATAGAATTTTTTAATTCTTCAAATTTTTTAGCAACAATGTCCTGAATAAGATTAAGATAAGAAGTAATTCTTTTTGCCCGATAATCCTTGCTTTGATATGGAATGGAAATAAATGGGATATTAAATTTTTTATGATAAAATTCCCGCATTTTTTCTATAACTACATCATCAATAATTGAAATAACAGATGAAATTCCATAAGGAGCGACTTTAATTGGTGTATCAATTGTAAAACATATTCCCATTACTGGGATATGAAAATTATGTGGTAAGTTCATTTTAGTTGATTTGTCCTTTAAATATTTTATTCTAAAACAATATAGTCATTATTTAACCAAATCAACCAAATATTTATATCATTTAGCAGTGTAGATCAGTTTAATGTGTTAAATGACATAGTCATGGTTATGCCATCTGTTTGCTATTCTTTTATCGCGATCAATCTCGGATATACTTTCAATGTTGTTTCAGGAATTTTTAATTTTGCTTTTTCTTTTAGTAGATGAAGTAATTCAAAGGCATTTGCAACTGCATTGCCAACGGGGTGGTTGTTCATTATTACGAATATTTTTTTTACTTTGTCATAAATTTCTTTTATCTGTTGACTGATTTGCACAAGTTCGCCGGGGGTATAGAGATAGTTATATCGTTCGCTCTGCTGTTCGTAAGTTTGTTTTGCACCGAAATTATTAATCGAATTTTTCCACGCTTCAGCATTCCGCCCGTGGAAACGGATGTATGCAGTATTATTTGTAATTAGAGGTTTAAATTGTATCGAGCTCCCAATCTTCGGTTGATCTATTGTGCAAAGTGAGGTGTTATGTTGCTGCAAGAAATCGAATGCTTCTTTGTTATTCCAAGATGTATGTCGGACTTCAACAAACTTAACATAGTTTTCAAAAACTTCAAGTAATTTAGTCAAGTAACTAATATTAGCATTATTGCAACTAAAAGAGTAGGGGAATTGAAGCAGTAATCCTCCGAGTCGTTCAGATTTTTCCAATAAGTCCAGATTATTACAAACAGACTTAATTTTATCATCATCAAAATCTTTTTTATGAGTAAAATCCTGATGAAGTTTTATTGTAAAAGAAAAATCTTCTATCTCTTCAACTTTTTTAATCCAGCCGTTGATTATTTGTTGACTTGTGTAAGCATAGTATGTAGAGTTTACTTCGACAACATTAAAATATTGTGAATAAAATTGTAGCCAGTCAAAAGTTTTAGATTGTGGTAGAGGATAAAAACTCGGTACCCAATCCTTGTAAGACCAGCCCGCTGTTCCGATGTATAATTTTGGTGTCATTTAATTTTTTGTTTTTAAAACCGCAGAGTCCGCATATTATTTTACGGGAGAACCTAGTGAAAATCAAAATTATATTTTAGACCATTTCTTGACCAATGTACTCAAATTCTTCAATTTCATTTGGAATATCAGTCATATCTTCAATAGCATTTTGTGGTCTAATATTTCCAATATCTTCTGGGGGAAAACTTAATCCATAAGCAACTGCAAATCTATGATAATATTTCTTGGTATCTTCATCAATTATTAAATTTTCTGGTATAGGAATTTCTTTAATTTTTATCCCGTTACCATTTAATCTTTGCAATTTTTCAATCATCCATTCATTGATATCTTGTAATAATTTCTTGTAAACTGGATGATTGCAACCTCCCCCAAGAAGAAATACAGGTAAAAATGTATTCCATCTATGTGAATTTGGATCTCTTTTATTTTTCAAATCATAAATAACTCTTCTAATTAAATCAAATGAATTTTTATATAGGGGTTCATTAAAATTATTTCTAATAATATTTTTTAATTCGTTCACATTCGGAATATATGAATCTATGTTTTCAGGTACAGGTTCGATTCGGTCATTTTTATCTACTTTACTTTTCAACAATTCCTCTAATGCATTTTTAACTTTTGATTTCCTTAGAATATGTAATTCATTAGCGCCATTTTTTTTGACTTCACAAATAAGCAATGAATATAGATCTTTTGATTCTAGAGTTTCTGATAAAATAAATCCTGAAACATCAAGGGTGGTAGCACCAACATCAACGATTAAGTGAAGTCCTGGATCTCTTAACTTGGAACGAGCATATCCAACAACCTCAGCAGCAATTTCTGGAATAATTGTAATATCATCTTTATGAATATAATTATCATCTAGTTTTATTTCTGGATTTTTTAATATCTTTTCAATATCGTTATAATTTATTTCAGTATTTTGAATTGAAATATAACTAGACAGATATAATAAATGATGAATTAATTCCTTTAAACTTTCATCATTAAATCCTTTAGATGGAATGCCAAAATTTAAACGCCAATGTATTTTTTTGTTGGAAAATATTTCCGTTTGAGTTTCTGAAAACCATTTTATAACATATCTAAGAACTAATGAAACATAAGCGACAAAATTGATCTTAATAATTTCAGAAATTTTGGAAATATCATCGTTTGTTATATCAACTTTTATATTATTTATTACACAAGCCCCAGTATTGTTTACTAAACTAAAAACATTGTTATTGTCGCAATACAAAACTGAAGGAATTAAATACTTATTTGAACTATGTGCATAATCATTAAAAGGTATTAGTATAGATCTTCTGTTGAAAGCAAATGGGCTTTGTAGTACAATTTTTGTACAAGAAGTCCCAAAGTCAAAACCAATTACAATATCTGTTTCAGAATATTTATTTATATTTGATTTAGAATTATTATCTCTTATATTTTTTTTTGGAAAAATGGATTTTAATAAATTCTTAATATTCCTATGCATATATCTTCCTGGTTATGTTTAATTTCCTTTTTATTATTAACTTCTAATTGTTTTCGTTCAACACGATCTTCTAACTTAACTATCTTCCCTTCGGTTGCCTTTGCAAGTGGTTCTCTGCCATTTTGTCTGTGTCTTTCAATAATTTCGGTTAATTTTTTAATTTGGTTTTCTTTATGTGATTTAAGTGTATTTAGTTGGATCTGTGCTCTATCAAAATTTTGCATTTTTAATTCATTAACAAAATCTTCATACAATTTGTCTGATTGTGCTAGACATATATTATTAGCAATATCGGCGGCTTTCTCAAAATCTTTATAATTTTTTGCTTCATACCAATTTTTATCACCATTTGAAAGAATTGCCATTATTATTTTTTCAGAATCTTCTGGGCTATATGAAATAGGGTTATCAGAAACAGAAGCAACAGAGAATGAAAGTTTCTCGATTTCTTGTAAGCCACTTACTTTCCATTTTCTAATAGTAAAAACAAAATTTCCTGGTTCCTTTATCAGCATATTAGGATTGTGTTTACATTTTATTGCTACTGCAGGATGTTGTTGTAATTCTTGATTGTTATTTATTTTATCATTAATAAAACGAATTACTGGATGGACTTGATTAATTATTTCTATCCTATCGTTATTAGTGTTAACAACTTTATTCTCAAATTTACATTTGATTGAGTTTGTTCGTGTCAGATTAGTATTAGCAGCAATGCGTTTGGTTCGAATAAAACTTTCAAGATCGTTTTTTGCTTCATTAGATAAATTTATATCATAAATATCTGTTGAAACATCTTTTTTCCTAAATTCGCATCCATTATAGTTAGAATCAAAATAGTCTATCACATAATTTTCTATATCTTGGTTTGTTATCCAGCGGTTTAATTCACGAACCGCTTTAACTTGTTTCAGGATATAATCACCATGCGCTACTAAATGTGCTGCTTCATTTTCAAGTTCAATTTCTTCATTTCTTATATTCTCTAACGCTATTGCAGTTTGATTAATCCTTTGTTCTTCTTGTTCTTTAGTTAAGTTGTTTCTTAGTAAATCGTATGTCAGAGGTCTAATCTTATCTCCAAGTATTGGTTCAATATTTCCAAGTACATTTTGAAAAATGTTTAGTCTATTAAATAACTTAATATATATTCTAGAATCTATTGTATCATCATAGAATAAATTCCAAATACTAATTTTATCTGCTTTTTGTCCTAAGCGGTCAATACGACCAATTCTTTGTTCAATTTTCATGGGATTCCAGGGTAAATCATAATTGATAAGAGTTCTGCAAAATTGTAAATCTATTCCTTCGCTTCCCACTTCAGAGGAAAGAAGTATTCGAATATTGCTGTCTTCTTTGAAACTTTTAATGGTATTCTCTTTATTGTCCCCACCAATTAACATTATTGAATTAATTTTATCACAATTTAATCTTTCAGTAAGATACTTTAATGTCGCTCGAAAATAAGAAAAAATAATAATTTTTTCATTTGGATAATCATTGAAATATTTTAACAGAATTTCTAATAGTCTTTTATATTTTGAATCGTTTTTAATTAAATCATCAAGATTACCAAATTTTTCTACATTAGAAGTTAATTGTTTAATTAATGGTCCAATTTTCGTATTATCATATTCGTTATCGTCGCCGAAGTCTTCATACATTTGTTCTTCTATCTGATTACTTTTTTCTTTCCAATATTTTAATGCAGCAGGCATGGAACTTGCCATTTGTCTTTGAGGACTAACTAAAAGAAATCCTTCGTAATAATCATATTGAGAGCAAAAGTCTCGTACTGTTTGGGTAACAGTATTATAGAACTGTTGCTCAATTTGTGTCATCGGAATCGTCTCTGCAATTGGTTCACGAATTACTCGCCATTCATTTACATCTCTTTTCCTTGTTCTAGTTATAACATTACTCAGCAAATTAATATTCTCAATTCTTCTTGCAATTTCAATTCTATTTGAAGTATTATTTATATCATTATTTTTATTTATATATTCAATCAAAGCAGGTAATTGCTTGTTTTCTCTAAGTAAATAGTTTTTTCTTGCTTGCTCCAAACGATTCAGATAGTCGTCTTTAGTCAAATTTCCAGAAAGTATTAAATCTCTTAATTCAATTAATGGTTTATTTGCATTTATAATTTCATTGAATGAACTTATATGATGAAATGTATCT
Source organism: Ignavibacteriales bacterium (assembly GCA_016936095.1). Lineage (GTDB taxonomy): Bacteria > Bacteroidota > Ignavibacteria > Ignavibacteriales > Melioribacteraceae > JAFGPR01. The sequence continues at coordinate 5,722 of JAFGPR010000068.1, forward strand.
TCATCTATTAATTGCATAAGTTGAAATAGGTCATCGCTATTTAAATGTATCGGAGTAGCAGAAAGCATAATTATATATTCAGAAACATTGCGTAATAATCTTCCAAGTTGAGAGGTCTTTGTTTCAGGATTTCTTAGATAATGTGCTTCGTCGATTATCAATAAATCAATAAGAGGATGCTCGTTTTCATTTTCTTCCAATAATTTTGCTAATTTAGATGAGTATCTGTTGTTAGGTTTATTATCTTTCCATCCTCTTGTGGGTCGCAGACCTTGCATACTAGCAATAATACTAAATGAAGAATGACTCCCTTCCTTTCTGCTTTGTTTTAATCTATCATAGAGATTTTTTGCATCGCATATATCAGCAGTAATTCCAAATCTGTTAGATAATTCATCTCGCCATTTTTCTCTCAACATTGCTGGACATATAACTAAAAGTTTTCTTACATCGAAGCGGCTTCTTAATTCTGTCCATATTAAACCTGCTTCTATTGTTTTTCCAAGACCGACTTCATCAGCTATAAGTAGGCCATTATTTGGAGAATTTAAAATTTTGATAACAGGTTTGAATTGATATGCATAAAAATCCGTATTAGTAATTTCCATACTATATAATAAATCAGTAAGATTTCCACCTAATCTGACATTAGATAAAACTCTTCTAAGGTCCTTCAATTGACCAACTTTTCCTTGTTCCAGTAAATCTAAAGGATTTTCTTGACCTTCTAAAATAATTTCAAACTGTCCTTCAGGCACATATCGTTTTTGTGTCCCCAAAAAATCAATTTCATATAAAGTTCTACCCGCTCTTTCTATTGTTCTCTCGGTCAAGAAACCAAGTTTTGTTGGATCGTTAATTAGTCTAACTCTTTGTAGTTGTGGCATAATAATATAATTTTTTTGTTCTTATAAAAAGTTTTTAAAAATTACTTGTTGAAATATATTAAACAACAATTTTTTCATAATTTATAATTTTTTTATAGTAAAAATAACCGAATTAAAATAAAAATCAAAAATAAAATTTCAGATTGAATCTTTATACGACCAGCCCGCTGTCCCGATGTATAATTTTGGTATCATTTAATTTTTTGTTTTTAAAACCGCAGAGTCTGCAGAGAATTTCGCAGAGGGATACATAGAGGGAAAGAAATTTATCACAAAATAATATTTGTTCATTATTTAAAATGGTCTTTAGTGTTATTTCCAAAATTTTAAAAAGTTATTTTGGAAAATATTTATAGATATCTTTTCTATGTAAAATTCTTTCAAATATTAGCTTATCTTTATCAATTTTAATTCCTAATCTGTAATCACCAAAACGGATTTTATAACAATTTAAATGTCCCTTCATTTTTTCTATTTTTTTAGATTCAGTAACATTTGACATTTTTAATATTTCATGAAAAACAAATTCCTCTATTTGTTTTCTTGTTTTGATAGGTGTTTTTGAAAGGTCTTTTAAAAATATTTTACGATAAATGGTATTCAACTTTTCTTTTCTAATTTTGAATAATATTGCTTTGCCTCATTTAATGTAAGTAATTCATCATTTTCATTTTCGTTCATTAAGTGATACAAAGCATAGTCCTCCATAATATTTTCTATTTTTTCAAATGTTTCTAGATCAAGTTGAACCGCAATCTTTTTATTCTTTTTATTAACTATGTATTTCTTCTCAATTATTTCCATAATGTTAAATCTCCTATAAAGAACTTTAAATAATTCAAAAATCTATTACAATAATACAAAACAATAAATATAAATTCAAGCAACCAGATGGTATCTTCAAACTCGGTACCCAATCCTTGTAAGACCAGCCAGCTGTTCCGATGTTAATTTGTGGTAACATATAAATAAAATAATATTTATAATGCAAAGTTATTATTTAGTATTTTTTTTGCAAAGTGATTTTAGGAGATTTTAATATGATTTATTGTTGTCGGACGGAAAATTTATTATAACAGAATTATTAAAATTACGGAACCCCAACTCAAATGAATTGAGATTCCATAATTTATGAAGGACAAATAATAAATTTAAAAGTTACTAATTAATTTATAACTTAAAATTATTATCTATATGCCCCTTGTAGAAATAATTTTAAGTTTAATCTTATTATTACATCACTTAAATCAACACCAGAGAAGTATCCTCCTTGTTCAATAATTGGACCAGTTTGAAAATTATTAAGAGAAGTATTAACCAATCCTAATTCTTCAAAATCTCCGACAATAGGTTTGAAACCTCCGTGGATTTCTGTCTCATCTCCGTTTATGTCTATGTCATCATAGAAACATTCAACATCAAGTGTAAAGTTAGATATTCCTTTTAATCCAACTTTCCAGTAGCGAGATAAATAATTGGTCTTACTGTAATTATTCGGATGTTTAATATCATCTAATGTTACAAAAACACCTGCGGGATTGCCTATAGTTCCCGAAGCAACCTTAACTTGAATGGGAGTATATCGATTTGCTCCACTAGTGTAGCTTCCAATAGGAAATTCTATTACTTTTAGCGCGTCAATCAATTTTACTAAATTAGTATTAACATCTTCAATCCATATCATATTGTTGTTATTAAAAGTACCAGTTATATCAGCTTCTTCACCAATAAATAAATCATTGCCATCTCTCAATCTAATTACGCCACTTGTCAATTTTAGTTCTTTTTTAATTTTAACTGATTTCTCAAGTATTACTTCAGCCCCATTTATCATTTCAATTCTACGGACAGAATCAGGAATTCCATCTCCTGAACGGGCACTAATAGAATAAATGTATGTTGCATCCCATTCGTAATTTCTTGTACTTGTCTGTATATTACCTGCATTTGTTCCAACGTTCCAGATCCCATCTCCTGAGCCAATATTCAAAGTGGAAGAAGGATACATGGTAAAGTTAGGACCTGTTATAGAAAATGTATTACAGATAAGCATACCTTTAAGCAATAGACCAGCATCATCCAAAGCAGTATTCTTTTGAAGATTCCTTGTCGAAGTATCAAGAATATGCATTATTAGTGATGGACCTGCAAATCCCTGTACAAAGGTATAAGCATCTTCGACTAGTAAATCAGTCTCAGTTGTTCCACCTAACATAATATGTACATCTCCACCATAAGGAGCAGTTCCTCCTACAATTCCACCAATAAATTCAGCATTTCCTTTTATTGTTAGAGTATCATCAAGCATATACGCACCCACTACTAACATACCATTTTCTTGTCGGAAATTACCATTTACTATGTATTGCATACCAATACCATCATGTAAACGTAAACTTCCAGTACCTGTGCTTTTGATTGTAAAGTCTTCTACCATTCTAAAGTTTGGATGAAATGTTATGGGTTCCTCTTGTTCTTCACAATTCCATACTACATTGCGGAATGCCTGTGGTTCTACGTCCATCGCACCCGTATAAGTCGTATAACCAATTATTTCGCAGGTTGCACCCGCATCAAGCCATTCAAATTCAGGTATCACTCCTGCTGTCGTTGTAAAATTATGTTGATAAACACCAGTTGAGTGAAATTGAATATCTGTTGAACCTTTGATTTCGCCACTATTTCTAAATGTTCCGATTACTCTAACCCATCCAATATTTTGTAATAGACCTTTATTATCGAGTAAACCTCCATTACTAATATCGATTCCAGCTAACCAACCTACTACTACTGTTAAGATTACTTTTTCATCAATAATAAGCGTAGCATCGTTTTCAATAACAACTTGGTCAACAGTATCGTCAGCAGTTATTGTTACAGTGTGTGTGCTTCGAACCGTAATTGGTCCTGCATTATCATACCGTGGTGGTTCCTTTGGTTCTACCCACCGGGAACCATCCCAATATTCCCAGGTTGCTGTGTTATGCCAATCACCGGTTTGAACACTGCGATATTCATCTGGCCATTCAGCTAAAAGAAAAGTAGATTGAATAGACAGGAAAAGAAAGAAAGCAATAGTTTTGAATTGCTTTTTCATAAAAGCCCCCTATTTATTAATTATTACAACGAAAAACTACATAATTATTTTGTATTATACAATAAGAAAATCAAATTCTAATGTATAAAGATTACCCTACTACAATATATCGAATCACAGCAATGATAATACCCGCCAGTCCACCGACTACCGCACCATTCAATCTAATGTATTGCAAATCATTTCCGACCTTCTCCTCTATTTGAGAGACAAGACCGACATTATCTAACTTCTCGAGACTTGTACGAACCATATTACCAATTTCATGATGATGTTCATTAACAAGGTTTGAAATTGTCGAACGCATCCAATCATTAATTTTATTTTGTGTTGTTTCGTTACTTTCAATTTCGGAAATCAGATTATTAAAATTCTTCTGCAAAAGAGACATCATGGGCGTGTCGTTACTTTCAAGTTGCCCTATTATGGTTGCTTTGAAACGATTTAAAATATTTAGAAGAATCGAATCTGCCTCGGTATTATTAACTATTTTTTTTAGCAGGTCATTTACTTTTTTATAATTATCCGATTTTTCATTTTGTAAATCTTTCACAAATTCAAGAATGGAATTATCCAATTTTTCTCTATATTCATTTCTAGGATTATTTTTAGCATCTTCTACAAATTCATTTACCAATTTTATTATTTTCTCTGTAATTGAATCAGCATCTACACTACGAACCAGTTCTAAGATTGTAACAAGTGCTTTCTTCTGAAGTCCTTCTTCTTTATATTCTTTAATTCGTTTTTCAACATTTTCTAATATAAACTTCTTAGTTGATTCTTCATTTATAGTTTTTTTTATTGAATTGAGAAACACCTCCCAAATTTGGTTATGTTCACCTTTTTTAATTGCTTCTTCTAACCACTTACCGAGTGGGGTAGCAATATCAATTCCTTCTAGTTGATCTTTCAGTAATCGTTGTAGAATTTCTGCTAATTCGGGTTTGTCTAAATTTTCAGCGAATCTCTCTAGAATATTCCGAGATAAATTTAGTACCTGTGTTTGATTATTCGAATTTTTTAAGAACTGAATAATTTTATCAATCAGATTAATATCAGAAAGTTTCTCTATAATAATATCAGGAGAAAGCCATTTAGTTTCCACAAGATTAACTATACCTTCAGTTAATTGTTTTCGGTTCTTGACAATAATGTTTGTATGCTTTCGGATGATAGGTATTGGAATTTCACGGAACAAAGCACTTACAGCAAACCAATCAGCAAGTCCACCGACTGTTCCGGCTTCGAAACCAGCAGCAATAATATTCCAAACCTGTCCTTGTAAGAGCCCAAAGTGAATACCAGATTCTATTATTAGTAATCCACTTATGGTTGATAATAATGATATTATTCCAATTCTACTTTTTTCCATAACTTAAAAAATATTTTACTCTAGGAGCATCAGAGTATCCATACAACAAATCAATGTTTAGTATTTATCCATTCAACCATTAACCATTAATAACTCTTATCTATACGCTCC
>JAFGPR010000069.1 GCA_016936095.1 Ignavibacteriales bacterium
ATATTTTTACCGGATGGTAAATATAATCTACTCCCCTGTAAAACAAGAAACGAATCTATTTTAGTTGTTGTATTTGAAAGTGTTAATACGCCTCCAGTACTTTTCATTAGTTCAACTATATTTGTCGTTGGTAAATAACTACCTGTTACCTGATCGCCAGAATGATTATAATAATATTTCGCATTACCAAATGTTTTAGCCCCACCACAAGTTATACTACCATCTATTCCACTTATGTGAGAGGTTTTTAATGTTGCGTAATCATTTAATAAAAAATTACCATCACCAATAATTGAAAAATTCTTACAATCTAAAACCCCATAATTTGAATACGTTTTACCACTGCTTAAGGTAATATTACCTGATAACTCAACATTAGTTTCATTATCTTGAGATATACTTCCTAGAAAAGTCATTACAGGTAATTCTAATGTACTTATTCCTGTTGATGCAATATTCAGAGTTCTATTCGGATTTAGGTTGGTTGGTAATGCTACTTTAGATACTTGTCCATCACAATCCCAAACTGCTGTTATTAGATTATTTTGTGGATTTACAATAGGAGTAGTCGTAACAATCCCAGTGATATGAAGCCAGGGTTGAAAATGGAATCCGCTTTCCCATGTCATTGTCGGAATTTCACCTCCATCTCTTGCATAAATATAACCACCTAAATCTGGGTAGTGAACGATGGTACCATTATTCACAATAGTTCCCGAATCAACAACTGTTCGCCAATTTTGTAAATCATCATCTAAACCATCATTAACTGTTAGTGTAACCCCAGGAGTAATAATCAAGTAACTGAAATTATCTGTTTCATCAGTCGTAACAGCTATATCAACAAGTATACTATCATTTATGGTTATCTCTCCGTCAAGATAATCAGGATATTTTATTGCTGGATTCCAGGTATTTCCGTTATCGTCGCTAGATTCCCATACTTTTGTATAATCCGACCAGTTTCCACTCTCCTTAGTTCTGTAGATGTATAAACCAGTTGGTTCTATACCACTAAAATAATAATTACCTGTAGCACTGCTATTGATCGTTAATGTATTATTTATTGTATCTATACTTCCACCAGAGTAATCCCAATTACCACTTCCTGTATGACGACCAAATACAATATGTGTATCTATTCCAACTATATCATCTTCTAAATAATATAGAGTCCCTTCGTAAGTAATATCTCCTTGTCTAACTATCTTCCAATTTCTTTCTAAGTAATTAGTCCAACCAGAATAATACTTAGTCGTATCTTCACAGTAAACATCAAGATAATTCGTCTTAGCAAGTCCAGTTTCTAAACCAAGATTAGCAGGTGAATAATCATATTGCATAGAGATACCAGTATATGTGCCAACTGGAAAATTAAAACTAACTTTTGATTCACTTGCAAAATATTTCCTTACAAAACTAGTTGAATCATCCATGACAATCATTCGATATTCATCTATATTAGTTCCAGAAATGATTGCTTTAGTTTCCAAAACAAGATATTTATTAGTTGGAACGAATACTCTACCATGTGTGAGTATTAATTCATTACTTATTGAAACATATTCATTGCTCAAAATCAAATCATGAGGTGTTTTACCTTCGCAGGCTCTTTCCAAAGTATGTATGGAATATGGTAAATAAGTACCTGTTAACTGTGTTGTTCCAGTATAAACATACTTTGAAACACCAAAAGAAGTTGCACCAGTTACTGTGATATTACCGTTTATTCCATCCGAATGTCCAATTTTTAGAGTTGCGTTATCATTTAGTGTGAAGTTACCGGAACCAGATATTAAATGAGTGCCACAATCTAATACACCACTTGATCCTATAGATAATAGTGCCCCCGAATTGACAACTATACTATTATTATTTATTAAGTTACCAGAGACATTCAAATCAATGGCATTAGAACCGTCCCCAACGGTCAGAGTAATTCCTATATCTACATATAGAGAACCGTTACTCCAGATAATCATTTTATCCATAGTAACATCCACATCAAGATTAACTGTATTATATATTGTTACTCCTAAAGAACTAGATGTAGGATATGACGGAGCTGGGAACCAATTAATTCCATCATTACTATATTCCCATATAGTTTTATCTGACCAAACACCATCATTAACAGTCTTATAATAACAAGGTGCTAAAGGACTCTTAGATGCACTTAAGGTTACAGATGAAAAAATGAATGTGGGAATAAAAATCCACAATGAATAAATAAAAATTGTTTTTTTCATAATGACACTCCAACTTAATTAGATTATAATTAATTAACTAATACTCTTAAAAGATACTTATAATTTGGAAAATTATTTGTAGACCCCCTGTAAAAACAATTTAAGATTGAGATAAATCATTTGTTGTATACCGCTAAAATAATAATTTGAATTTGTCGGATCAGTTATTATGCCAAATTTACCTATATCAATATAACCCCCCGAATAATCCCACATACTAGAACCGGTATGACGACCAAACTTAATTTTTGTATCATCGCCGCCAATTAGATCATTAGAAACATAGGTAAAAGTTGCTTCGTATGTAACATCACCCTGTAAATTCACATACCAATACCTGTCCAAATAATACGTCCAACCTAGATTAAATATACTAATATCATCACAATAAACATCAATATAATTTGTCTTTGTCAATCCTATTTCCAAATTCATATCAGCTGGAGTATATTCATAATCAAATGTACTACTATTATAGGTTCCTATTGGAAAAGTAAAAATTGTTTCTTGGTCAGAACTAAATTTTTTTCTAAAGAAACTATCATTACCTCCAAGTATTACCATCCTTTGAACAAATGGTGAACCGCTTACTACTGCGTTAACTTCTAATTCAATATATTTACTTGAAGGTATTACTATTCTGCCATGTGTTAATGTTAATTCATTAGTAATGATAATATAATTATTTGTTAATGTAAGATCCTGTGGTGTCTTAGTATAGCACGCTCTTTCTAATGTACGTATATATGTTGGCAAATAGCTACCAGTAACTTGAGTTCCCCCCTTATAAATATAGTTAGAATGACCAAATGATGTTGTACCAGACACTGTTATATGTCCATTAATTCCTAAATCGCTCCATACTTCTATTGTTGCATTATCATTAAGCGAAAAATTCCCCGTCCCTCCGATAGTGTAGTCACTACAGTCAAGAACACCATTGTTATTATAAGCGGCAGTAACTGAACCCAATTCAATATTACCCTGTAACTGAACATATGAATCAATTCCCTGATTAATAGTTATATTAGATTTTCCAGAAATCTCAGGTAGCAATAACTTACCTATCGGATTATTTGTTGATGCAATATTAAATAATGAACTTGGAATCAGATTTGTCGATAAAATGTAAGCAATTATAGTTTGTCCAGTACAATTCCACTCTAATGTGTTAAGAGCATCTTGAACACCAACTGATGTAGGAGGGGTATCCGTCAATCCTGTTATTTGTAATTTATCACTAATAGGTGCTGTTTTACCCCATTCCATTGCTGGTATTGTTCCACCATTCCTCGCATGGTTATAGATACCAGTTCCACTATGACCAATTGTACCATTATTTGTAATTGTTCCAAGGTTAGTAATGGTTCCACTATTTGATAAATCTAAACCAGTACCGTTAGCTACAGTCAATGTAATACCGCTAGCGACAGTAATTTCTCCTTCGTTCTCAGTTTGGTCAATAATTAGATTGATGTTAACATTTACAGAATGATAAATACTAATTGTATTTGCATTTGATGCGGTTGGATATGTAGTAGCTGGTGACCAATCGGTCCCAATAACTCCCCATACCTCCCAAATCACCACATCTGACCAGTTGCCATTAGCAACAGTTCGATAATCTCCTACAATTGGTTGTGAAAGGATAGCAATTGACATTAAAAAGAATATTGCTATATACAAAAAAGTTTTTCTTTTCATAAAAGCACTCCGATTACTTATGAAAAAACTTTATAAAAAATCGTAAAAATTAAATTAAAGGACTTTTTTACCTCCAATTATTTGATTTACATTTTAAAAATATAAATTTTTTTTCAGAAATACAATAAATTTTTATAAAAGTAATCAATATTAACCATATATCGGATAGTTTCAAGATAATCGTAAGAACTAATTATTCTTAAGAAATTTTTAAAATATTTCACCAATAGTTAAACTTTTTAAATGATTTGATTTTTTTTGAATATGAAAGTTTAAAGTTAAAGAGTAACTTGAGTAAGTCACTAATATTGTTGATTGTTAATAAATCTTTTAATTATTAGACAATTATTCATATCTAAGTGCTTCTATCGGATCAAGATTTGCAGCTTTCATTGCCGGATATGTTCCAAAGACTACTCCGATTATAACGCAAAGTGAAACACCAATTAATATTTCATCCATTGGGAAAATTGTTGTAGCATCTAAGAGGCTTCCAACAGAGGTACCAGCTATATAACCAAGTATCATTCCAACAAATCCACCAACCAGACACAATGTTATTGCTTCCAATACAAACTGAACTAATATATTCCTCTTTTTTGCTCCTATTGCTTTCCTGATTCCTATTTCTTTTGTTCTTTCGGTAACTGTAACAAGCATAATACTCATAATACCAACACCTGCAATTAAAAGAGAAATTGCAGATATAACAATTGCACCAGTCCAGACACCGCTCATAATGTCATTTATCTGGGCAAGTATAGATTCATTTGTCCATATGTCGAAATCATTTTCCTCAGTAGGTGGAACTTTACGAATTGTCCGCATAATTCCTTCAGCTTTTTCAATCATTGCATTGTAATCATCACCTTCTTTGACCATTACCGTTATATTAATACTTCTGGTTCTTTTTCCATAAAAATTTTGGTATGTCGTAATAGGGATAACAGCAAAATTACCTTGGCTTTGTCCAAAAAATGCACCAGCTTCTTCGAGTACACCTATTACAGTTAATTTAAATCCATCAACTTTAACTTCCTGTCCCACTGGATCCATATATTCAAACAACGTTTTAGCCACATCAGAACCCAACACCACAACCCTTCTTGAGCTTTCGATATCACTTTCATTAATAGCCCTACCCTTATCAACATACCATTTATTGTTTGGAAAAGCTTCGGTCGTTCCACCACAAAGCTGAATATTAGGATTAGTTTCTTTATTCTTATACTTAAATATTTTTCCGCCTCCCCACTGTTCAGCACCGACATATTGGGCATCAATTAATTTTTCTTTTAATTTATAATAATCTTCAATTAAAATATCTTTACGATTTCTGAATCTCCAACCTTCCCCAGGTCCACCTGTCTGAACTGCTGGCCATTTCTGTATTTGAAATGAATTTTGATCTAATTGTCCGACACCTTCTTTTATACTTTGCTTTAGCATAGCAATGACCGTACTTATAGCAATAATACAAAAAATACCCACAACAATACCAAGTATTGTAAGTATAGAACGTAACTTGTTAGAAACTAAAGATGTAAAGGCTACCCGAAATAATTCACTAATTTTCATTATTCATACCTCAATGCGTCTACTGGATCCATTTTTGCAGCACTATAAGCTGGTGCCAATCCTGCTGTAATGCCTACAAGTGATGACAATATGAACGTTATTATTACAATATTCATATTTACAGTTACTGGTAAAAACTGTTGCATTATTAATGACGAAAGTGCAGTAAGAATAAAACCAATCAAACCACCAAGCATACAGATAATGACTGATTCCAAAATAAATTGTCCAAGAATCGTTCTACGTTTTGCACCTATTGCTTTTCTGATACCGATTTCTCGTGTTCTCTCTTTTACCGAAACAAACATAATATTCATAATTCCAATCCCGCCAACAAAGAGACCTAAACCTGTTAAGATGAAAGCAACAGCACCAAGGACACCCATAGTACTATCAATTTCAGATAATAATCCGTCTTGTCTATTAATTGAAAAATCATCCATTTCATCATATCGTAGTCCCCTTACTTTACGCATAGCACCGATTGATTCCTGCTCAACCTCATCTACCATCATACTATTAGGTGCACGAACCAAAATAGTAATACCACCAAATCTATCGCCAGCAAAATTCTTAAGAGAAAACTCTATCGGAAGAAATGCCTGGTTATCAGGATTGAAAGCACCCATAACCCAACTTCCCTGCTCAGAAAGTACACCAATGACTTTCAATTTTTTCCCAAGTATTTTTACATAATTATCAAGAGCATTTCCGTTTGGGAAAAGTTTATCGGCTATTGTAAATCCCAGTATAACAACATTCCTTCCACCATTGCTCTCCAATTCATTAAAAAATCTTCCAGCATCAAAATTTAGAGTAGTTGTATTTATATATTCATGAGTTGTTCCAACAATAGAAATTCCTTCAACAATTTCAGAACCGAATTTAATTTCACTAAAAGTATATTTCATCGGAGCAACTGCAATCGGTAATTTTACTAATTCTTGAAACCTCTCATAATCTTCCATTCTGATATCCCGACGATTACGCAACTCCCACCAAGGAATATCGTTGTTAAACCATGACCATTTATCAATATACAAATTATCTGAACCCATAGAAGCAACACCCTCTTGGAATGATTTATCAATACCCTGATTAGCAGTAACCATTAGTGTAACTGCCCATACTCCAATAATAATTCCAAGAGTGGCAAGAATGGAACGAACCTTGTTTGACCAAATCGCTTTTAACGAAATGATTAATGATTCCTTTAATTCAAATAAAATGTTCTTCACTTTTTTAACCTTTAAACTTTGCTTAGATTATTTCTCTTAGGAATGTATCTATCCTTCACAATTTCATCTGTTTCAATAAGTCCGTCACGTAATCTGATAATTCTCGCAGCATGTTTTGCAATATACTCCTCGTGTGTTACAAGAATAATTGTATTCCCCTGTTCATGAATATCATTAAAAAGAGCCATAATGTCCTCACCCGTTTTTGTGTCAAGGTTACCAGTTGGTTCGTCAGCTAAGATAATCGCCGGATCTGTAACTAATGCACGCGCAATTGCAACACGCTGTCTTTGTCCACCTGATAGTTCGTTTGGTTTATGATGCATCCTATCACCAAGTCCGACATTTTCAAGAACTTTCTGAGATCTTTCTATTCTATCATGTTTTACTTTTCCCGCATAAATTAAAGGTAACTCAACATTGTGAAGTGCGTTTGAACGAGGCAATAAATTAAATGTCTGGAAAACAAAACCAATTTCTTTATTTCTAATCGTGGCTAACTCATTATCATTCATTATGCTCACATTCTTTTCTTTGAATTGATAAATTCCATGTGTAGGTGTGTCCAGACATCCAAGAATATTCATAAGTGTAGACTTACCTGAACCAGACGGACCCATTATTGCAACATATTCGTTTTTATTAATTCTAAGAGATACATCACGTAATGCATGAACTTCTTCTAAACCAACTTCGTATATTTTAGCAATATGTTCGATATTTATTATATTCATAAAAATTCCTTTTGAATTTTAATAAGAATAATTTAAGGAATTACTCTTCCTCGTTCTCATCGGTTTTTCCTTTATTTCCTTTTTGTACAGAGATTTTTGAACCATCTTCTAATTCTTTTGATATTGAACGATAGGGGCCTGTAATTACTTCTTCTGTCCCATCCAATCCATTAACGATTTCAATATATTCATCATCACTTATTCCGGTAACTACCGGTATAGCAGTAGCAACACCATTTTTATTTATGAAAACTATTTCAATTGGTTTGTTTTTTTTCTTTTCAGTATTTTCTTGATTATCAACTTTATTTGTGTCTTTATTATTCTCAAATTTCAATTGATCGGGCATTCTTGCTGTTACACTCTGAAGTGGTACAGACAATACACTTGGTTTTGTCTCAGTCATAATATCAGCATCACAAGACATACCCGGGCGAACTTTATCACCTGCATCAAGAAGTAGGATCTTCACTTCAAAATTAATTACTTGGTCTTGTGTCCCAAGATTCGATGTAATAGCACTATTACCAATTTCAGTAACCTTACCTAGAAATTCTAATTCTCCAAAAGCATCAATTTTTATTTTTGCAGTATCGCCAATTGAAATTAGTACAACATCATTTTCATCAACTTCAATTGTTGCTTCCATTTCATCTAGATTAGCGACAGTCATTAATTCCGTTCCGACACTAAAATTACTACCAAGTACCCTTTCGTTTGGTTCCACTTGTAGAGAGGTTATAACACCATCCATAGGCGAACGGATTGTTGTTTTTGCTAATTCTTCTCTTGCTTCGCGTAAAGATTCTTCGGATTGCATTACTGCTGATTGCTGTGCTTCATACATACCTTCAGCTGAAAGAAAATTAGCTTGTGCTGTTTCAAATTCCGAATTGCTTGCTAATCCTTTTTCAAATAATTCCTTCACACGGTCATATTCTTTTTGTATTTTATCAAGTTCGGCTTTTCGAATTTTTAAATTTGCTTTCGAATATTCCAAATTAGCTGCAGCTTTATTTACTTGTGCCCGATAGATATCAGATTTTATTTGTAATAGTAGTTGTCCTTTCCTGACTCTATCTCCTTCCTTAATTGGAAGACTTACAATTTCCCCACTAACTTCGGGTCTTAGAACGACTTGATTAACCGGTTTTATTTTACCAGTTGAGGTTACAACCTGAGTTATATCTCGTTTTGCAACTTTTTCAGTTTGGACTGATAAAATAATTTCTTCACTACTAGTAAAAATTAAAAATAATAGAATAAAAACAATAAATCCAATAATAGAGAATAAAATTATTTTTTTCTTTTTCGATTTTTTTGGTGCTTGAGATGGCATATATATACTCCTAAAAATTATTATTCGTATTTGCTAATATCTAATCTACCTAGATAATAGACGATTGCTTCTTTATATAGATAATATTCAAATTGAGCGCTGAGTTTGTTGCTTATCGCTTCAGTATAGTCTTTATCAGATTGGAGAATGTCAAGTATTGTTCCTGAACCAAGATTATATCTTTCATTATTTACTTTTCTATTTTCTTCGGCAGATATAACATTTTTATTGCTTACATCAAATTTCTTTTTCGCAGTAATATAATCCAAATATCCTTTCTTTAGTTCCATTTTTATTTGTCTTTCAAGAATATTTAAATCCTCTTGTGAGTTTTTTAATTGTATTTCAGAAACTTGCATAGAATATTCTGTGGACCAATTCGAAAATATAGGAATGTTAAGTGATAACCCAAGAGAAAAAACTCTACGATTGAAAAGTGAACTCAATTGTGTAGCGCTTGTAGAATAATAATAATTACCAGTTAAAGTTGGGAATAAAGCACTTTTTGAGATTGACATCCCATAATTTTTACTCTCAACATTAAGTATTTGACTTTTATAATCAGGACGATTTTCAAGTGCTTCATCAATCAACTGATTAACATAACTTGAATCGGATTCAATTTTTCGGACAATCTCTTCAATAATTGGATTTTGAACCTCTTTATTTACATAAGGATTTTGAAATTCATATTTATCTAATACATTAAGAGCTAAGTAATCTAACAAATTACTAATCGCCACTTCATAGTCTTTTTCAGTTTGAATAACGGAAAGTTCTGCATTACCCAATCGAACTTGTTGAGCATACACATCAGCAATAGAAGCAGAGCCGAGCTGGTTTTTTGCTTCAACCGTTTCTAAAAATTTTTTGTTGTATTCAAGATTATCTTTGCTTACTTTTAATAATTCTTGGTTATACAAAACATCTAAATACAATCTTGTTGTTTCAAGAACTATATCTTGTTTTAATTTTTGAATACTAAATTCAGCAGATTCTAAATCCTTTTTATTCTTTGTAATGTTATTGTAATTAGATAATCCATTGAAAAGTACTACATTACCCCCAACACCTAATGACCAATTACGTGCATCACTATTTGTTGGTGGAACTAAATATTCATTACCCCAAAAATCGACCTGCATACCACCTTCATCGCTAGTATTACTCCAATTAAACGAACCATTGACACCAAGAGTTGGAAGTAACTCACCATATGCATTTTTAACACTTTTTTCATACATCAGAATATTATTAGTACTTTTAATAAGATTTGAATTTCGGTTCAGTGCAATTGAAATCGCATCATCTAATTTTAATAATTTTGAATTACTTTGCCCGAAGATTAATAAAGGTATGAAAAACAATATTGATATTCTATAAATCCCCTTCATTCTGTGCTCCTTTTATGTAAAACGAATTTTATTTTTTTTCAACAAACATTTTGACGATTATAATTGATTAAAGTTACAAAAAAATTTTTTTAGTTCAAATTTATTATTCAATCTTGTAGCAAATTCGTATTTATTTCAAATATTCATCTTTAATCAGCAAAAGGTACTTATATGCTTCTTCGTAATTATTTTCAATTTTCCCATCGAGGATTGCCTCTTCAATTGCTGTTTTTATTTCGCCGACTAATCTTGACTGTGGGATATTACATACTTTCATAATTTCATCACCACGCACGGGTGATTGAAATTCTCTCAACTTATCTTTTTCCTGCACCTCGACAACTTTTTCCATCACGTTATCATAATTATGCATATATGCTTTCACTTTATCAATATTTTTACTTGTAATATCAGCACGGCAGAGGATAATCAAGTCCTCCAAGTCAGCACCTGCATTAGCAGATAATCGGCGAACTGCTGAATCAGTTACTCCGTCATCAACTAATGCAATTGGTCGTAAATGTAATTTTACTAATTTCTCAACATAAGGTAACTCAGTCATTGGAAGTTTCATTCTTCTAAAGATTCCTTTCAACATCTTTGCCCCGAGGTAATCATGTGTGTGGAAAGTCCATCCAACTTTTTCATCAAATTTTTTTGTTATAGGTTTTGCAATGTCGTGTACCAAGCCAGCAAATCTTAACCATAATTTATCCGATACCTTAGCAATATTATCAATCACTTGCAATGTATGATAAAAAACATCTTTATGATGAAAATCCTTTCTCTGCTCGACACCAGCGAGATTTGCAATTTCAGGAAATATCACTTTTAATACTCCTGTCTCATTCAACAACATTAAACCGATAGAAGGTTGTGGAGAGGATATAATTTTCATAAATTCATCTGTAATCCTTTCCTGAGATATTATTTTTAATCTTTCTGCGAGTTCGGTCGAGGCTTTTAGCGAGTTTAAATCAATATTAAATCCTAATTGAGAAGCAAAACGAAAAGCGCGTAAAATTCTTAGTGGATCATCGTCAAATGTTTTAAGAGGATTAATCGGTGTTCTAATTATTTTGTTCTTAATGTCTTTCAATCCATCGAAAGTATCAACTAATTTTCCAAAATCTTTTTTATTTAAAGATATAGCAAGTGTGTTTATTGTAAAATCACGTCTCGAAATATCATCTTGGAAAGTTCCATCTTCAACGATTGGATTTCTACTATCACGGTTGTAAGATTCTTTTCTTGCTCCAACAAACTCAAAATCAATTTCATTGTATCTGAAATGTGCTGTACCAAAATTTTTAAAAACTGTTACCTGAGTATTTTCTAATTTATTAGCAAATGCAGTTGCAAATTTTGGTCCATTACCAACGATGAGAAAATCAACCTCATTTTTTTTTCTCTTTAAAATTAAATCTCGAACATATCCACCAACAATAAACAACTCAACTTTTAACTCGTCTGCTGTTTGAGATGCAATCTTAAAATAATCATACTTTGATACTTCTTTTTCGAAATTTTTCACTTTCTGATAACTTTTAAATTTTTCCTTATTTTTTCGGAATTATACACAAGCCAATTTGTTTTATTCAGATTGTACTTAAGTATCTCATAAAAACTTTCGTTTGAATAATATTTCATTGATTCATTAGCATAAAATACAGCAACATTATATTTTGATTTTCTCAAAGCATACTTCGAAATATAAAATGCTGAATGACTTGAAACGTAATTATTTACTTCAATTCTATCTTTCAGAAAACTAAATAAATCATCAACATTCTCTTTCAACGATTCAGACAACTCTACTAAAAGTGGAATTGATGGAATAAACACTTCGCTCTGATTAAGTTTTTTTAGGATTTGGTATTTATCGTAATTACTACCTAAAACATATTTTAGAATTAAATTTGTATCAATAGAGAGTAACTTATTTTTTGTTGATGCATTTAAGAAATATGTAATATTAGGATTTTGTAAAACAATCACCTTATAAATAGAATCTGCTAAAGCAAAATTACTATTTCTCACACATATATCACCAAGTAACAATTCAAAATAGTAGTAATATGAAGTATTTTCAAATTTTGGAATTTCATTCACCAACACTGAAAACGCACTTTGATTTTTATTCAGCTTAACAAGACAATTAACCTTCCCAATAAGCGAGGAATATGATTCCGTGTAGGAATAAATCTCATCATAGATCTCAAAAGCATCCTCATAAAAACCATTTGAAAAAAAATCATTCGCATCTTTCAAACGGTTGGCAGTATAACGTGGACAAATTTTTTGGAATATCGGTTTCCTTCCAAAATAAATGTTAGCTAAATGTACATTTGAATCAACTTTTACATTAGAAATAAATTTTTCATATTCGTAAAATAAACTATCCAAGGATTTTTTATAAATATTTTCAAATTCAAGTTTGCCATACACTTCCTTAATTTTTTCTATTCCATAATTATCCATCAAAAATTTAACAAATGAACCTGAATATATATATGATAAAGAAGAAACGCTGCCAAAAAAATTAAAACCGCTGAATAAATTTTCTATTTCTATTTTATAACCATTATGAAATGCAACAGCTGCGATGTAATGGACACTATTATAGTCGTATTCGTTTTCAATTGCCATAGCAAAACCTTCTAACATTGCGGGATTAAAACCACCTGACATTTTAAAAATTGAAAAACCATAATTTGCTGAAAATATATGAGCAAGTTCATGTTTTAAAGATTGATCATAAGAATCAAAGTTCAAATAAATTTGATTTGACCAAGGTTTTGCTACATTTGCTACATTCGATCCGAACAATTCTCTTTTCTGCTCACCAGTACTAAAAATGAATGATATTATTTTTTCTTTTGGTTCATCTTTTAGAAGATTCTTTATATCCTCATAATAAAATTCTTGAAGTAAACATAAATTAGTAATTTCTTCATCGGTAATTGCTTTACAATAGATTGTCGTAAAATGTTCTGTCTCAATTTTACCACCGAGTTCACTTTCAAGTCTATCAACAGACGTAGAGAATCCAATTTGTGGTTTTAAGAGAAAAATAATTATTGAAACGAAAATGAATAAAATTATTTTTAAATTTTTATGTTTTCCTTTATTACAATAATAACTTAAGTAATACAATATCATAAAAAATGCAATATTTAAAAACCTATAAAGAAATAATGTACTCGAAATAGTTATATCTTCATCATAAATTGTCCCTGAAAAAAAACCGATAATTGGAGAATAAAAATAAATTTGTGGATAGAAAAAAATTTCAAAAACAGGAATGAAACACATAATTAGAAAAAAAATAATATATCCGATATAAAAATATTTCTTAAAAACTTGTGAAATAAATCCACCAAAGAAAATTCCTATAATTAAAGATGGTATAGTGATGACAAAATAAAAACCTAAACCTTCTAAAACGGGACATTTTTGAAACAAATAAGTCGAAGTTAAAGAAATTACAATGGGAATAAATAGCAATAAAATATAGATTGAAAAATTCTCAGATATTATTACTTTTATATTTTTGCTATTATCTTTTTTGTAGAAATGAATGGTATAAATCCCACCTAAAAAGAAAAGAAAAATTCCGTTAATAGCTGAAATTTCATAACCAATAACATTAATTAGTGGAATAAATTGCAGCAAAATATTAGCACTTAAAAGTACAGCAATAAAAATGAATTTAAATTTTAAAGTGTTTTTAAGTTTTAAAATCATAATATTTTCAAATTTTTCACAATTTTGTTTACAAAATAAGTATTTTTTTTGTTAAATTTGAAATCTCAAATTTTGCATAAAATTTATTTTATGATGCGAGAGTGGCGAAATTGGCAGACGCGCTAGACTTAGGATCTAGTGTCTGGAAAGATGTGGGGGTTCGAGTCCCCCCTCTCGCACTTTTTTGAAATCCCAAATGGCAAAAATCAATTTACAAATGCCATAGGCATGACAATGTCATAAATTCAAAATTACAAACAGTAATAATTACTACAGACTTGAAATTATTTATTCATATTTTTTTTGGTTGAAATAAAAAGTCTTGTTTTTCTTTGCTTTTGCCAATAAAATATATTTTTTATGATTACTCCCTCTAACCAAGAGGCATATTACATACATTACGAACACAAATTTATGAGGAAAATTTGGAAAACAAATTAAATTCAGTCTCACAATGTGAAATGGAACTTGAAGCAAAGTATAGTTACGAAGAATTAAAAGATGAATTTGAAGAAGCATTAAAAAAAGAAGCTGCAAAAATATCAATTCCCGGTTTTAGGAAAGGTAAAGTACCAATGAGTATGATAAAAAAAATGTACGGTAATTCAATTGAATATCAAGCTTGTGAAGACATTGCTAATAAAAAATTCTGGGAAATAATTAAAGAAAAAAACCTTATTCCAATCAGTACCCCTGCTCTAACTGAACTTGATTTCGCTGATGATAAATCTTTAAATTTTAAAGTCAAATTTGAAATTAAACCCACCTTAGAAAATTTAAAATATAAAGATTTTGAAATTGAAAAACCAATTTTCAAATTGAAAGAAGAAGAAGTTGAAAGAGAAATCGATTATATGTTGAAACCTCACCTTACTTATCAAGAACATGATCTAATAAAAGGAAAAGATTTTAGAATTGTTACTAATTTACAGAGAATAGATGAAAATAAAGTAGCAATGATAGGGCATAGATCTGAAAATATAAATATTGATTTGAGCAGTGAAAACATAAATCCGCAAATAATTAATAACACATTAAATAAAAAAGTAGGTGATAAATTTCTTTTTGATTTTACTCAAGATGACGAAAAAGATGGACAAAAGGTAAAAGAAGATTTTCATTATGAGGGTGAAATTACGAAAATAGAGAAGATTGTTTATCCTGAATTGACCGATGAATTTGTTAAGAAAATTTCTAAAGACAAAGCAAATAATCTCGTTGAATTAAAAGAACAAATAAGAACTCACATACAAAATTATCTTAATGACCAATCAGATAAAATTTATATAAATTCATTATTAAATAAAATTGTTGAAGAAAATGAATTTAAAGTTCCCGAAGGATTTACGAAACACTTACTCGATAAAATAATTGAAGATGATAAAAATAAGGCAAAACAAAAAGGTATCAAGGAAAAAGATTATGATGAAAACAAAGAGAGAGAACATTATCAAGAGCGTGCGGTATGGGAAGCAAAATGGTCTATCATTTTTGAAAATATTTCAGAGCAAGAAAATATTAAAGTTACGGATGAAGATTTATCAAATCTTGCAAAAGAAGATTCTGAAAAAACAAACATCCCAATTGAAAAACTAATCAACTATTATAAAAACACTAACAGAAAAGATTCATTGTTAGAAGAAAAAGTAATAAGTTTCTTAAAAGAGAACAATAAAGTAAAAGAAGTTGATCCCGAAAAAATAAAAAAAGAAAAAAGGACAAAAAATGAAAAATGAAATTTATAACCAATTAGTGCCTTATGTGATTGAACAAACTGGACGTGGCGAAAGAGGAATGGATATTTTTTCTCGATTATTGAGAGAAAGAATTATTTTTATTGGTGCTGCTATTGATGATCACGTAGCAAGTCTTACTGTAGCTCAATTATTATTCTTAGAAGCAGAAGATCCAGAAAAAGATATCTATCTCTACATTAATTCACCGGGTGGAAGTGTTTCAGCTGGTTTGGCTATATATGATACTATGAAATATATCCGATCAAACGTATCAACAATTTGTGTTGGTATGGCAGCAAGTATGGCCGCTGTCCTATTGGCTGGTGGAGAAGCAAAAAAACGTTCTGCGTTACCTAACGCAAAAATAATGCTTCATCAACCTTGGGTTGGTGGATTACAAGGTCAAACTACGGATATTGAAATTCACGCAAAAGAAATGATTAAAACAAGAGATACAATTTATAAAATACTTTCAGAACATACTGGTAAAGAGATTTCTGAAATTACGAAAGACTGCGATAGAGATTTCTTTATGTCCGCACAGGATGCAAAAGATTATAAATTGATTGATAACATTTTAGTCAGAAGAGCTGATGAAAAAGAAAAAAAATAAAAATATTACTTTAAGAGGATAAAATGAAAAAATATTTAATTTTCCTTTTTTCATTCCTACTACTCTATTCAACTTGTCACGCACAAGATAAATTTCTATCTATTGATGATGTTGTATTTAATTCATATTCTTTACTTGCACCAACAAATTTGAGACAATTAAATTGGATACCAAATTCAAATGACTATGCTTATCTTTTGGTTGATGAACAACCTCAGAAATTGGTGAAATTTTCTGCTGAGAATGAAAAAAGTGAGACAGTTCTCACCCTCGAAATATTAAATCAAAAACTAGTCGAGGCTAGTTTTGATGAATTAAAATCTTTTCCATTTTTTTCTTGGATAGACAATGCTACAATTTCATTTAATCATGATAATAATTTGTTTCAATATAATATTGAAAAGAATAAATTGATTAAAATAAACAATTACCCCAATGAAGCAGAAAATACTACAACCGCACCTAATAATAATTTCATTGCATATACTATTGAAAACAATTTATATGTTGCATTGGAATCTGATAATTTTATTCAAATAACAACAGATGGTAAAACAGGAATTGTAAACGGACAATCAGTTCATCGTAATGAGTTCGGAATAAACGGCGGTATTTTCTGGTCACCAAAAAGCAATTATATTGCTTTCTATCGGATGGATGAAACAATGGTTACTGATTATCCCATTATTGATATTTCAACAACACCAGCGACATATAAACTTATCAAATATCCGATGGCAGGACAGACAAGTCATCAAGTAACAATTGGAATTTATAATATACAAACTCAAAAAACAACTTGGCTCAAAACAGGTGAACCACTTGAACAATATTTGACTTGTGTAACTTGGGAACCGACAGAAAAATATATTTACGTTACACACCTGAACAGAGATCAAAATAATATGCGATTAATTAAGTATGATATTACCACTGGCGAACAGATTAAAGTTTTATTTGAAGAAAAAGACAACGAATTTGTCGAACCGGAACACGACTTATTTTTTTTACCAAATGATAATAATAGATTTATCTGGTTCTCTGAACGAGATGGATTTCAGCATTTATATTTGTATGATACAGATGGGAAATTATTAAAACAGCTTACTGAAGGTGAATGGGTAGTTAAATCATTTGAAGGATTTGATAAAAAGGGTGAGAATATTTTAATTTCGGCTACGAAAGATGGGGTATTAGAAAATAATTATTACATAGTGAATATTGAATCGGGGAAAATGACAAAGGTTTCTAATGGTGTTGGTTCTCACAGAGTTGTAGGTAATTCTGATTTTAATTACTTCATTGATTCATATAGCAGTATTATTGTACCACGTGAAATAAATATAGTTGATGACCAAGGAGAAATTGTTAAGAATATTCATAAAGCAAAAAATCCTCTTAAAGATTTTAAAATTGGAAAGACAGAATATTCATCTGTGAAGACAAATGACGGCGTCGAATTATTTACACAGACAATTTACCCTCCTGATTTCGATCCAACGAAAAAACATCCAGTCATAGTTTATGTTTATGGGGGACCTCACTCGCAACAAATTTTTAATCATTGGCCAGCAGGACGATATGATTTTTGGTTTCATATGATGGCACAAAACGGATATATTATTTTTCAACTTGATAATCGTGGTGAAGATAATAGAGGTTCGGATTTTGAACAAGCAACTTTCAGAAGACTTGGTACGATTGAAGTGCAAGACCAAATGTCTGGTGTGAATTATTTAAAATCTTTAGAGTATGTTGACAAAGATAGGTTCGGAGTCTTCGGTTGGAGTTATGGTGGATTTATGACTACTTCGCTTATGTTAAGAACTGATGGTGCATTCAAAGTAGGAGTGGGTGGTGGTGCTGTTATCGATTGGAAATATTACGAAATTATGTACACCGAAAGATATATGGATACACCTGGAACTAATCCTGAAGGTTACAAGGAAGCAAACCTTTTAAATTATGTAGAAAACTTTAAAGGAAAATTATTATTAGTTCACGGAACTGCTGATGGGACGGTAGTTTGGCAGCAGACACTTGCATTCGTTCAGAAAGCAACAAATTTAAATAAACAATTAGATTACTATCCATATATTGGACACGAACATGGGGTTCGTGGACAAGATGCATTAAATTTATACACAAAAATTACAAATTACTTTTTAGAAAATTTATAGGAGATACTAATGAAAAACATTATCGGAATACGAAGAGAAGATAAAAACAAATGGGAAGTAAGAGTACCCCTTATACCTGAACATATTAAGCACTTAAAAGAGCATTATGCAATTCAAACTTTTGTTCAGCCATTCGCTACTCGTGCTTTTTCCGATAATGAATACGTGGAAGCTGGAGCAACTTTATCAGAAGATTTGAAAGAACCTTCAATTATCTTTGCTGTAAAAGAAGTACCCATCGATTTAATTCAACCTAATAAAGCATATGTGTTTTTTTCACATGTAATCAAGGGACAATCATATAATATGCCTATGTTGAAAAAAATTATTGAACTGAAAGCAACAATAATTGATTATGAATTAATAGCAGATGGAAAAAATCGAAGACTAGTATTCTTTGGGAGATATGCTGGACTTGCAGGAATGATTGACGCTCTGAATGTATTCGGCAAAAAGCTTAAATCTTTAGGTCATAATTCACCTTTCTCAGGTATTAAATCCTCATTGGAATACAAGGATTTAGCAGATGCAAAAGTTCACATTGCAGCAATTGCATCCGAGATAAAAGATTTTGGTTTACCTGAAAATATTAAGCCTTGTGTTTTTGGATTTGCCGGTTATGGTCATGTCTCAAAAGGTGCGCAGGAAATTCTTGATCTTCTAAATCCAAAAGAAATTACTCCCGAGGAATTGGTAAATATAAAAGATGGTGAAAATGAAATTTACAAAGTAGTCTTCAAAGAAGAAAATATTGTAGAACCAAAAGATGAAATTGCAAAATTTGATCTACATGAATATTATGCTCAACCGGAAAAATATAAACCAATACTTGAAAAATATTTGAAACACTTGACAGTGTTTGTAAATGCTGTTTACTGGGACGAACGATATCCAAAATTAATAATCAAGAAATTTCTCAAAGAAAATTATCCTGACTTAAAATTGAAATTAATTTCCGATATTAGTTGCGATATTGATGGTGGAGTAGAAATTACATATAAAGCAACAAAACCTGATAATCCTGCATTCACTTATAATCCTTCAATAGATAAATATCAAGATGGATTTGAGGGAGAAGGTATTATCAATATGACAGTTGATAATTTACCCTGTGAATTACCTAAAGATGCATCAGTTGAATTTAGCACTGCTTTAATTCCATTTGTTCCAAGAATTGCAGCGGCTGATTATTCAAAAAGTTATGAAAACGTAGAATTTCCGGAAGAAATAAAAAAAGCAGTCATTGTCTATAAAGGTGAATTAACACCAAAATACGAATATTTAAAAAAATATCTATAAAATAAAAAATCATAACAGGAGAAAATATGCACAAAGTTCTTATTCTAGGAGCAGGATTAGTAACCCGCCCTATCGTTCGTTATTTACTCGATCAACCAAATATTCATGTTACAGTTGCCAGCAGAACTGTTAGTAAAGCTGACGCTCTAATCCAAGGACACCCTCAAGGAACTTCAATCGAATTAAATGTAAAAGATGAAGAAAAATTAGAAAAATTAATTGCTGAGAATGATATTGCCATCAGTTTATTACCTTACACTCATCACTTAACAGTTGCGAACTTATGCTTAAAACATAAAAAACATTTAGTTACTACTTCTTATGTAAGTTCCGCAATGAAAGCTTTAGACAAAGATGCAAAGGAAAAAGGTTTGTTATTCTTGAATGAAATCGGACTTGACCCGGGTATTGACCATATGTCTGCAATGAAAATAATTAACGAAGTAAAAGAAAAAGGCGGAAAGGTAGTTTCATTTGAATCTATTTGTGGTGGTTTACCTGCACCTGAAGCAAATGATAATCCATTTGGTTATAAATTTTCCTGGTCGCCTCGAGGTGTAGTTATGGCAGGAAGAAATAATGCTCATTTTCTGAAAAACGGTGAAGAGAAAAAGATTGAGGGCAAAGATTTATTCAAAAATAATTGGAAGAAAGAAGTTGAATCACTCGGGACATTAGAGGTATATCCAAATCGTGATTCTATGTTGTACCAAGAATTATACGGATTGTGGGATGCCAAAACAATATTCCGCGGTACATTCAGAAATTTAGGATGGTGCAATACGTTATTGAAAATTGCAGGTATGGGCTGGTTAGATGACACTGAAAGATCTGAACTGAAAGATAAAACTTTAGCAGAGGTTACTGCATCCGTAATTAATGAAACATCACCGGATAACTTAAAAGAAAAAGTTGCAAAGAAATTTGATATCACTATCGATTCAGATGTAATGAAAAGATTAGAATGGTTAGGATTATTCAGCAATGTTAAGGTTGTTGCTGACCCTCCCACTTATCTTGATTTCTTAGCAAACAGGATGTTGGAGTTAATGCCTTATAAGGAAAACGAAAGAGATATGATTGTATTACAACATGATTTCTTGGCGGAATATCCCAATGGCAACAAAGAATCAATAGTATCATTGTTAATTGATTTTGGCATTCCAAAAGGTGATAGTGCAATGGCAAGAACTGTAAGTTTACCCGCTGCAATTGCAACTAAATTAATCGTTGAAGGTAAAATTAAATTAACGGGTGTTCACATTCCAAATATGCCAGAAGTATATACACCAGTGATAAAAGAACTTGAAACAATGAATATAAAATTTAAGGACACTGTTAAAAAGGTATAAAATAAAAAATTAACAATAAAGTCATTCAAAACAAAATATTAATTTGTTATGAGTGACTTTTTTATTTTAAAGTGGTCAATAAATACAGAATTAAATTAATAGAAACCTTTGAAAAGCTAGGTATTTGTCATACTGAAGTCCAATTTATCGGACTGAAGTATCTCATTTAATCTGAGAAATGAGATATTTCGCTTCGCTCAATATGATATTAAAAGGTTTTTCAAAGCCTTCTAATATTATTAAAAGCAAATTTTTTTATTAATACCTCATTTACTTATAAAAAAATATTCATTATCTTGCGAATAAAAATAGCCATTATTAGAAAAGGAATATTTAAATGAAAAATTTGAAACTATTCGTTTTACTTAACATTTTTTGTTATTTATTTACATCTAATTATATTCAAGCACAGGACTTCATAATGCAAGGCTGGTACTGGGATTATCCTAAAACAACTGATGGAAAAATTTGGGCTGATACTTTGAAAGATAAAGCACAAGAATTGTCAAAATCTGGTTTTACCTATATTTGGTTACCCCCACTATCAAGAACAAGCTATGGAAATTCAAGCAACGGATACGATGTACGAGATTTATTTGATTTAGGTGAATATGGACAAGGTACAACACAATTTGGAACAAGAGCAGATGTTGATGAATTAATTGATGCATTCACTACTTATGGTATTAATGCTATTGCGGATGTAGTTTATAACCACCGTGACGGAGGATTACCAGAAAGTAATGGGGCTGTCGAAGGATGGATTGAGAATTACAATTCAACTAAAGTGAATAATGGAGACAACCCTTATCCTTCTGACAGGTTTAGATGTATTTTAACAATAGGTGGTTCGACAGGATATGGTACAGGAGATTATTATTTTAAGATAAAATCAATGTCGGGACATTCAAATTTTTATAATAAAAAATACAAAGTATATATGTGGACAAACAGAGTTGGTTGGAAGGGACTACCAGACATCAATGAAAGCGAACCGAATGGTGGTGGCGATTGCGGAGAAGGAAACAATGATATCCCTCTTGGAGTTAATTTGTGGGCATGGACTGATGATGATGCATGCTTAACCGATGAGTTTCGTCTTGCTTTAACTTCAGATGATTTTTATTCAGCAGGAGATACAATTTATATCGTTCTTGCTAATGAAAATAGTAATTATTCTGATCATTATATATATGGTATATGGTATTCGGGTACTTCATCTGACATTCAAAGTTCACTTATTTGTCAAACTTATACCGACTTCACGCAACTACCCAGTAATAGAGGTGGAATGACATATATGAATTTCAAGCCGAATGGAAATCCAACTCAACTCTCTGGTGATTGGGACTGGCCCTGGTTTTACTACGATTATGATCAAACTGTCCAGAGTACAAAAGACACTCTCTTTGAATGGACAAAATGGTTATGTCAGGAAGTGGGAATTAATGGATTAAGAATGGATGCGGTGAAGCATTTCAATCCAGAATTCCTCGGAGATTTATTTGATTATTTACACGATAATGCTATTGATCCAGGAGTTGTTGTTGGTGAATATTATGATGGAAATTCATCAGCCCTAAAAAGTTGGATTGATAATGTTTATGCTTATATGGACACGGACACTAAAAGTACCATAACTCCAAGAGTATTTGACTTTTCTCTGAGATTTGCATTAGAGAATGCTTGTGATTTATTTGGATATGACGCTCGCAACTTATTTACTTCAAGTGTTGTTGATGCTCAAGGAATGAATGGATATAATGTTGTTACTTTTACTGATAATCATGATTTCAGAAGTTCAGGACAGCCAATAGACAATGATCCAATTCTCGCTTATGCATACATTTTAACAAATAATCAGATAGGCTTGCCTTGTATTTACTATCCAGATTATTATGAAAATGGACTTAAAAATAAAATCGATCAACTAATTAAAGTTCATAAAAAATATATATATGGATCATCCAGCAGAGAATATTTAAATAGAAGTGGAACAACCAGGAATCAATATATTGTTCCTGGATATGGATATGCAACCACTACTTTAATTTATCAACTAATGAACACACCATCAGATAGAGATGTAATTGTTGCAATAAATTTTGCAGGTGGAACGGATACATTAAAAGTTTATCAAGAGGTTAATACAAGCAATTTCTCAAGTGGGCAAATATTTACAGATGTAATCGGTAATTCTCTATCAAGGACTATAACAATAAATGGAAACAACGAAATTTATATTGAATTACCTCCAAGAAGTTATTCAGTATGGGTTCAGGGCGAAGTTCCTATTGAATTAGATTTGAAAATATTTTTGCAAGGAGCTTATAGATAATTTATTAATTGATAATTGTTAATTTTTAATTGATAGTGGCTTTTCACAATTTGCTGATAGTTATTTATTTTAGATAATGAACATTTTTTTTTCTAGAATATATTTATTTCTTTGGCATAAATTATCTGCCAAATCGCAGAATAAAATTACTGATGCTTTAAGATACAGGTTTAATAAGAATACTTTAACTCCTCCCCTACCATCAGTTGCAGTAATTGACCCAATAAATATATGTAATTTGGATTGCCCTCTATGTGCAACTAAAATTCAAAACTATCCGAAATGCTCGATGTCCCTTGAAACTTGTAAAATTATTTTAGATAAAATACCTTCCCTAAGGATTGCAATACTTTTTAATTGGGGTGAACCATTACTAAATAAAGATATCTTTGGAATAATTAAAGAAATTCACTCAAGAAAGATTTATACGATTATTCATTCAAATTTTAGTCTCACTAAAGATGATAATTTCTTCAAAAATATAGTAAAATCAGGATTAAAGCAATTAATCATTTCCCTCGATGGTGCCTCGCAAAAAACTTATGAATCATACAGACGAAACGGTAATTTTGAACTCGTTATCGAAAACATAAAAAAAATCATTTCATATAAAAAAATTCTAAAAAGCAAAAATCCTAAACTTATATGGAAATTTATTATAAATAAATACAACGAACACGAAATTGATAAAGCAAAAAAGCATGCTAAAAATTTAGGAGTTGAAATTATACTTGACAAAATCGGTCTATCAGACGATATACCTGACTTAAATTTTTCACCTTCACTCGAAGAAAGAAAATCCACTTGGCTTCCAAAAAACAAAAAATACATTTTATCACATTACTTAAATAGTGCGAATAATTTTATTATCGACAAACCTTGCAATCAGCTCTTCACAAGCGTTACAATTGCTCCCGATGGAAAAGTATTACCTTGCTGTTGGATCACCGACAAACAAAATGTTTGGGGTGATTTAATTACACAATCATTTGAAGAAATTTGGTATAATAAAAAATATAAATATTCAAGAAGTTTATTTAATAAAATAAATTGTAATTTTGAAGAAACAATTTGTTCAAGTTGTAAAATATTTCATAAACTAAAATGAAAAATTCGTGTCTTGGTGGCATTCAATTTTGTCACGAAGACTCGAAGCCACAAAGAGAATTAAATGGAAAAAGGGAAATTATTTGTCGTAGCAACACCAATTGGAAATTTAGAAGATATAACATTTCGAGCAATAAATACACTAAAAAATGTTGATTTCATAATTTGTGAGGATACTAGGGTTACAAATATTTTACTTAACAAATACGAAATTAAAAAAGAATTAGTTTTTGTAAATGCACGGAATGAAAATCGAATGTTGCAATCAATCCTTTCGAGATTAAAAGAAGGACATTCAGCTGCTCTCGTATCAGATGCAGGTACTCCTTGCATATCTGATCCGGGCACAAGATTAATAAACTGTGCAATAAAGCAAAAAATTGAAATAGTTGGTATACCGGGAGCTAATGCGGCAACTCTTGCATTAAGCATAAGCGGCTTACCTGTTGATTCATTTATCTTTGAAGGATTCATTCCACAAAAGAAAGGAAGACAGAAAGAATTAAAGAAATTTGTTGAAGAAGAAAGATGCATCGTTTTTTACGAATCTGTTTATCGAATAAAAAAATTACTTGAAGAGTTAAATGAATATATGCCAGAAAGACTTATTATCATATTCCGTGAGTTAACAAAAAAATTTGAAGAGAGTTGGCGCGGAACGGTCGAGCAATTGTTAAATACACTTGATAAGAAAATAATTAAAGGAGAATTTGTAGTAATTATTGCTCCTCAAAATTGGAAAGAAAATTTCTAAG
>JAFGPR010000005.1 GCA_016936095.1 Ignavibacteriales bacterium
AATAGAGAAGGATATGTGGGGGAAACGTTTCCCGGTCTATTTCAGATGGAAGGAACAATGGTATCACAGGTATCAGAAAACAGGATATATTGATTCACTTACTGGATTCAGGTATTCAGGAGTTATGAGTAAGAATGATTGTATCAATTACCCAATACAGGGGTCCGCTTTTCATTGTTTGTTATGGAGTTTAGTGCATTTAGACCAATATTTATATAATCATGGATATGATTCACGGATAGTAGGACAGATACATGATTCTATTGTACTGGATATACATCCGGACGAATTGGAAGATGTAGTAAGATTAATACGAAAAATCACAACTGACGAATTACTTTCTAATTGGAAATGGATTATTGTGCCTTTAGAGGTAGAATTTGAGATTTGTGATGTAGATGCTAGTTGGGCAGATAAAAAAGAGTTAAATTTTTTTTTAAATATTTTAGGTTTGTAATAAAATTTAATTATATTTGTATAATTTTAAACATTAAAATATTCTCTAAAATGGCTCATATAATTTCAGGTACTCATCCCGCAGTATCAGAATTAGTAGAATGTATAGGATTGCGACCACACAAAGTAATGAAAATGACCCTACACTTTGAACCAGACGAAGTTGTTTATGTGAAAGTTCTTTATATGATTGAAGATACTGAACTGAAAATGATAACTGAGACAATGAAAAAATATAATTTAACAGTGGAGGAACAGAAATGAATTACGAACAAGACATGTATATTGACGAGGATTTCTTAGATATGGAATTTCTCGATCAACCATCGTTGATGGTTAAATATAGCACAATGCTAGCTGATGCCAAACGTGAACGGGACTTAGCAAAAGAAGCACTCGATCTGAAAAAGGCTGAAATTGACAGGGACGTGCGTAACAACCCAGACAATTATGATTTGGCAAAAATAACAGAAACAGCTATACTTAATGTTATTTTGTCAGATGATACGTATAAAGAAGCAAACAAGATTTATAATGATGCAAACTATGAAGTAAATGTGCTACAAGGTGTTGTATCAGCAATTGAACATCGCAAATCAGCACTTGAAAATCTTGTAAAACTCTATGGTCAGAATTATTTTGCTGGTCCGTCAATCCCACACGATCTGAAAGAATTACGCAAAGAAAGAAATAAAGAAACAGAACACCGTATTGGACAATCACTAAAAAGAAATAAATAATTAAAACTTAAATTATGACACGTAAAAGAGAAGGTATGTTTTCTGGAAGGACTTCTAGAAGCATGGAAAGACCAAAAATTAATTATGGTTATCTGAACTTACCTGATGATTTAGATGTATTTAAACCGGAAGGAAGCACAGAAGTTGTCTTTGATGTTCTTCCATACAAGGTTACTGATCCAAATCACCTTGACAACAAAAAATACAGTGATGATGCAGTAAAAGGGGAATATTGGTGGAAACGTCCACTTAAAGTACACAGGAGTGTTGGACCAGATGAAATAAGTATTGTTTGTCCGACTACAGTTGGGAAAAAGTGCCCAATATGTGAATACGGGACTAGACGTAGAAAAGAAGGGGCTGAATGGGATGAACTCAAAATGATATTTCCTAAAGACAGAACTTTATTTCTGATCGTACCAGTAGATGCACAAGAATGTGAAGTTGATTATGTGGAAGGTAAAGTGCATTTGATAGACCAAAGTGATCATCTTTTTCTCGAATATATTAATGACCAAGTAAAGAGGGATATTGACTTTGAAAACTTCCCAGACCCCTTCAACGGGCTCTCCTTGCAAGTTTATTGGAGAAAACGGAAACTTGGTAAAAATACCTTTGCTGAGGCATCTAAAATTGATTTTATTGAACGTGCTGAACAATATGATGAGGCATTTCTAGAAAGTCTGCCAAGTCTTGATGACATGATAGTTATTTTAGATTATAAGGAAATTGAAGCATTATATTTTGGAATGGAGGGTTTTGAGGAGGATGATTATGATACTGCTAATTTGCGAATTGAAGAAAAAGAGGATGAAGAAGAAAGACCTCGTAGAAAGGGGCGTTCAGAAAGGACACCTGTAACAAATCGGCAAATGAAAAAGGCAGCAACTGAGGAAGATGTAGAGGAAGATGTAGAGGAAGATGTAAAACCAAAACCTTTAATGAGAAAAACGTCTACAATTGAAAAAACAAAAGAGGAAAGAGTGAGACGGCGTCCAGTAAAAAAAGAAGAAATAGGGGAAAATGAATGTCCTTTTGGGCATACCTTTGGTGAAGATACAGATGAATATGACGATTGTAATTTATGTGGTGTTTTGGAAGAATGCAGAGAAGAAAAAGACAACAGAAAATGACAAAAGAATTGACAAATTTTGTAGGAATACTGCTGCCTAAAGAATTAGATAATATTCTTAGAGTACAAGCAGTTTTACAGGATACTAGTTTCAGTGCATTGTTAAGAGATATATTACAGAAACATGCAAAGGAAAGAGACTGGAATTCTGATGGACTTATAAAGAAAAGTGCTATTTACTTTTCATCTGAATGGAATGTGCGTTTTAGCGATACTATTACCTTTAATGAGTATCTGCAAAGAACGAAATACACATTAGAGAAAAAGTACAAACTACCAAAACATTTAGTTGATAATATTATACAAGAATGCAAAGAACAACAGAAACTAAATCAATAGATGAACAAGTCCGTCAACGGATAAACACACCAAAAAAGAAAAAAACTGAGTTAGACGGTAATACAGAGATCATGATCTCGACTGGTAGTACTTTGCTTGATCTTGCTATATCTGGCGGAAGGAAAAGAGGGGGTGGGATTCCGGGAGGAATACTGGTCGAGATTTTTGGTCCACCTAGTACAGGCAAAACTGTCTTGCTTTGTGAAATTGCAGGGGATGTTCAGCGTAAAGGAGGACAAATAATGTTTCACGATCCTGAGGCGAGGCTGAACAAGCAATTCGCACAAATTTTTAATCTTGATACAGAAAACATGCAGTATATGACACCTAATACAGTAACTGAAGTGTTTACAGCAATACGGGAATGGGTGCCAGAGGGTAAGAAAATAAACGGGGTGTTTACAGACAGCCTTGCTGCTCTTAGTACTGATCTGGAAATGGAGGACGAAGAAGGTGATAAGATGGGAATGCGTCGTGCGAAAGAGTTTTCTGAACAACTTCGTCGGACAGCTAGAATCATTACAAGTAGTAATCTATTAATGGTATGTAGTAATCAAATCCGGGAAAACATGGATGCTGGTCCATACGGACAGAAGTATATTGCTCCGGGAGGCAAAGCAATTGGATTTTATTCCTCTCTGCGTTTACGCACTATTGGTTTAACTAAACTGAAACGCAAATTCAAAATAAAAGGTAAAGAACATTCAATGGTATACGGAATTGAAACTGAGATTGAAGTAACTAAATCCAGTATTTGGGAGCCATACCGTACTGCGCCTGTCACAATTGACTTTCGTTATGGGATAGATGACATTCGGGAAAACCTGAAATACCTGAAGCGAATGACTAATGCAACTACCTACAATGTTGGGGAACGGAAAGTCTCCAATTCTTTAGAAGGGGCTATTGCAGGTGTGGAAGAGGAAGGAATTGAAGATGTATTGCGTGAAGAAGTAATTGAGCTTTGGCAAGAGCTTGAAGATCAACTTAAAATTGAACGTAAACCTAAAAAACGATAAAAATGGACGTACATGAATTAATTACTTTAGCATCAGCGCTTCTTGATGAAGCAACAATTATTGAATGGATTGAGGAACAAATTGCTAAATACAAACGTAATCCAACTCCTGCACAATGGCAAGAATTGTGTGCCTTTCTTTCAATTGCTCTTGCAAAGACAAGTATTAGAACAGCAGGAGAAGGGGATGTATTACTAGGTCTGCAAAAAGTGTTGCAGGAATTTGAGAAAATGAAAATAGAAAAAAACCTATTTAATCCTAATAAATCATGATACTTACTTTAATACAGTTGAAAAATGGATCATGAATAGAAGGGATTTTTTCAAGAATCTTGGCATTACTGCGGGGACTGTTATCATAGCACCCTCGGTGATTGCTCAATTGAATGAGGATACTACGCATTTTCCAAAACCTGAATCACCGAAATATAAACAAGCAGAATCAGGTTATATTTATTTTGAGGACAGAAAAATAATTAAACTTGGTGAAATGCAATTCAGTGTAGAAAATCCATTGTTTGAAATTACTTCTTTGGATAACCCAGAACCGTCATACATTGCCAGAAAACCAGTATATAGATTTTTTGGAACAGGTTATCTTGAAATAGATTATAGTGAATTTGTGAAATTGTTTAATTCTCAGGAAATATTTTATGTCAAACTCAGAATACAAAATAGTAAACAAACCATAGAATCTGATGTTTATCTCACAAATTTTAGTTTTATCAACACAGAATTTAATGAAGATTTAAAAGCAGACATTGAATTTGCACCAAGAGGTGCTGTAATTATTAACGAACAATGAAAAGAACAACTTCCACTAAACCAAGAATATTAGCCTGTGATCCGAGCCTGACCGCTTGGGGGTGGGCTGTATTAGAAGAACATCTAGTTGTTGCAACTGGAGTGATTACTACTAAACCCAATGCTAAGAAACGACGTATTCGTGAAGGAGACGACCGGGTACGTAGGACTCAGGAACTTTTACGTGAATTAGATTCTATTATTCGGAGGTATCAAGTAACTTACATCGTAGCAGAACTACCTCACGGATCACAGAATGCCAGAGCTGCAATCATGATGGGAATTGTTACAGGTGCGTTAGAGGGATTCAATGTACTGAGGAATATTCCACTTGAATGGTATAGTGAAAACGATGCGAAGAAGGCTCTTTTAGGGCATATTTCAGCATCAAAAAAGGAAGTGATAGATAGTATTGACTCTTTGTATGAAGTACCGTGGACGGACGTAAAATACGTTGATGAGGCAGTTGCTGATGCCTTAGCTATCTATTACTGTGCAGAGTGTAATTCACCAACTATTAAATTTATGACCCAATAATGGATATAAATTTTTTATATGGTCATCCCAATAGGGACTATACAGTTCCAGTAGAGTTATAAATCGAGTGGGGTATGGTTAACTGTTACCACTTGCCCTTTGGGATGACTTTTATATTGTAAGATATGATAAGTAAATTACAAATACTCAATTTTCAAAGTCATAAGGATTCAAGCCTTCAGTTTGATCCCGGAGTGAATGTAATTGTTGGTTCCTCAGACTCAGGTAAGACTGCTATCATCCGTGCTCTGCGATGGCTCATTTGGAACCGACCATCCGGGGATTCCTTCCGCAGTTCGTGGGGTGGACCAACAGCAGTGACAACACTGCTAGACAAGGAAACAGTAATTACTCGTGGGAAGACAGACAGTTCTAATGAATATAAAATAGATACACAAACCTTTACAGCATTCGGCAATGACATTCCAGAACCTATACAGAAAGCTATTAACATTGATGAGACAAATCTTCAGCAACAGCTCGATGCCCCATTTCTTATATCTAAATCACCGGGAGAAGTTGCCAGTTATTTCAACCGAATCGCCCACTTGGATCAGATCGACGTTGCCCTCAAAACAATACAGGGACAGGTCAGGCAATTATCTTCCGAAATTACATCGGACGAGAAGCGGGTTACGTCGCTTGAAAAAGAATTCAAAGGATATGTATATTTAGACCAGTTTGAAATTGACTTAGAGGAGCTAGAAAAAGATCAGGCTTACCTTACCCAGTTGTACAATAATATGAATCAGATCATGCAGGTTATTGAAACAATAACAGCTACTGATAATGAGATTGAAAGACTGAAACATTTTCTTGAATTAGATAAAGAGGTGAACTTACTATGTCAGATGTGGGAAAGCAAAATACATTTAGAGAATACTTTAGAAGAACTTCATCATGATATTATATTTCTGTCTAAATTAGACCGAATGATTACCTACCAACAGGTACAACAGAAATTAACAACACCTGTTAATAACCTGTTGAAAATGTATGAAAGCAAGCACAAATGCAAGGAAGATTATGATGATCTGACTTCAAAATGGACTGAGTTAGCTAAAATCCATAGTAAGATTATACAAGCAAAGAAATACTTAGATACGTTGAATCATAAATTAGATTCACTGGATGTTTGTCCGTTCTGTGGATCAATTATTAACAAACAAAAAATAAAGAAAAATGGAAACAAAAGCTAGATTATTTCAGTATGCCGTTATTTATTATCCTACTAAGGAAGAAGAAAAGAACGGTGAAAAAGCAAAACTCATTATTGAACCCACTACTGTTTTAGCAAAGAACGAAGCAGTAGCCAGTATGATTGTAGTAAGACAAATCCCTGAGGAATATGCCCACAAGCTTGAGAATGTTGAAATTGCTATACGCCCTTTTTGATAAGGGGGAAAGGGGAAGGAAAATCAAGCAACCCACAGTATGGGACAACACTGGATTTCAGCGATTTGCCCTTTTCCCCGACACGGGATTGTGGTTTTGGAACAGGACTACAGATATATGATAGTGGTGTACCTACAAATACATCAACATACATGAATGCTGCAACTATACTTCAGAACAATGGTAATCTGGGGAACACACTTACATAAAGAAGGTGCCTTTTATCGGGGTATTCCTAAAGAATGGGAAATGGAATTGTATGGATTCTATCCAAGAGGTCTTGGTGATTTAATATACAATACTTTACGAAAGATTCTTGAGGATAATGACCTTTCAGCATGGGCATTAGATTCGTATGAAGTATGCGAAAAATTATTAGAACACGGATTGCGCTGGCCTACAAATCTAACATATGAGTTAAGTGATAGAATTGCCCGTAATAGGATTGATTGGGAATGGTCAAAATTGTTGTATAAATTAGGTGTGCAAAAAACTGTAAAGTATCGGCATCAGAGAAGTATGACACGTGATCCTTGGATATTGTATTACTGTTGTACGATTCATTTCAACAAACCTATTCAATTATGCCGATTCCCACAATGGTGGTTATATCGACCAAAAATATGGGAATGGATTAAAGCATTGCAGGGAAAGAATAATTGTTATTCATTCTTTCTGCGTATTCTTCCATACCCAAAAAAGGATTTCGTGATTGTATTAGAAGACTATATGCGCAAATATTATTATGCTTCAGCTACATAAAGTATCAGGAACCAGATGGTGATCAGCTATTGGAATGTATGAAAAACGACTGAACAATACTATACAATTCAGAGAAATTATAGCAAGAGAAAGCACTAATTTCTTATGGGTTCTTGGTTTGTTTTTCAACATTAACACGTATAGATATTATTATTATTTTAAAAAGAACATAAAATGACGGAACAGGAATTACTTATCTTGAAACAAGACATTGAGAAAGCTAAGACAGAACTCTCTAAAATGCTTGGGAGAAAAGAAACTCTACTTGAACAACTTCAGAAGAAGTTTAATGTAAATTCTGTATCTGAAGCTGAAAAGAAGGCACAGCAATTTGAGAAGGAAATAGAAGAATGGGTACTCAAAATTGAGGTTGCAACAGAAGAATTAGAAAACAAACTTGAAAAAATTGACACTGATGAAAATTGAAAGTGAAATAAGAAGAGAGCTTAATAGTACCAAGGCGGTATTAACATTAGTAGAAAATGATTATCGCCTTTTATCTCAAATAGATATGCTCAGTGAAACAGGTAATAAAATGAGAAGCCGAATGAGTAGTCTTAAAGGTCGTATTTGGACATTTGAATGGATGTTACAGGATGAATAACAGGATTCACATATTAAGAACCAGACTTAATAAGGAGAAAGGAAAAAGAGAACAGATTGAAAAATCTATTATTGAAACAAAAAGTCAACTCCGAGATTTCAAACGTAACTTGTATCGACATGAACGTGCAAGGGAAATTGTTTGGGAAGTCGGATTAGCTACTCAACAACAATTACAATTCCACATTTCGGATATTACAACTCTGGCTCTGGAAGCTGTATTTGATGACCCATATGAACTGCTGGTAGAATTTGTGAAGCGAAGAAATAATGCCGAGTGTGACCTGTTATTTTCAAGGGATGGGGATAAGATAGACCCAATCTCTGCATCAGGTGGTGGTGCTGTAGACGTAGCTTCGTTTGCATTAAGAATCGCAGCGTGGTCTATGCAAACACCAAAAACCCGAAACACCATTATACTGGATGAACCTCTCAGATTCCTGAGTGCAGACAAGCAGGAGAGGGCAAGCCAAATGATAAAGGAACTTAGTATGAAACTCGGATTACAATTTATTATCGTAACTCATGAAGAAACACTTACACAATTTGCAGACAAGGTTTTTAACGTCAAAATTCGGAATGGTATTAGTCAGGTTAAGGAATCGCTGGCGGAATAAACGAGAATTTTGGCGAACACAAAAAAAGATAACCTTCCGTATTCTTGGAATAGATTTTACGTATTACAAACGTGGGCATCGCCCTGTTTGGATAAAACAAAAGAAACATGGAACAGATTAAATGGGTATGTTTAGATTGTGAAACAAGATTTTTCTATCCCAAGGTGGAATATTTTAGTGATGGGACAACCCGATTGCGTTGTCCCCGATGTAACAGTATCAAAGTAATTGAAGATAAGGAATAAGAAATGAAACTAAAGAAAACCGTAGAAAAAATCATTGGTTATGCTATATTATCAATACTTTTTATTGTTTATATGGTTATACTATCTTTTGCTTTTGGATTGTCTGATACTTTAATTGTAGCTGGAATTATAGCATTGATTATCGGCTTAATTTCATTAGCAATTTGGTTGATTATTAAATAATGTGTGTTCAGTGAGAGTGAACAGATAAAATAAATGAACAGGAGGATAAAAAATGAAACCAATTTTTATTTAATTTTTTAGGAGGGATTTTTTATGATTGATTTATTTGGAAACGAAGAAGTAATTAAAAAAGAAAATAATTGGGAAGAACATTGGATTGGTATGCCTGAGTATAATAATGTTGAATCATTACCTCCATTTATTACGGCAACTTTTAAATTTAGAAACCAAGAAGATTTTGACTTATTTAACAAATTGCTGAAAGAACATTTATACAATGGCGAAAAGGTTTTCGATGGTATGCAAAGAAAGGATGTTAAATCCACTTGGTTTCCATTAAATGAAAAAGCAAATAAATATAGATACAAATGAATCCAAGATTTCCAATTTATATCATAAGTAAGGGCAGATGGGAGAGAAGGCAAACAAGCAAAACTCTTGAATCAATGAACGTACCTTATAGGATTGTTGTTGAGCCAAAGGAGTATGAATTGTATGCCAATGTAATTGATAAAAACAAAATACTCGTTTTGCCTGATAATTTTAGTGAACTCAGACAGGGTAGTATTCCAGTTAGAAATTGGGTATGGGAACATTCAATTAAAGAAGGTTTTGCTTGGCATTGGATAATGGATGACAACATTGAATCAATAGAAAGATTTAATCATAATCTTAAAATAAAATTTGAAACAGGAACGCCATTTTATGTAATTGAAGAATTTGTTTTAAGATATAAAAACATATCACAGGCAGGGATGAATTATGCTTTATTTTGTCCAGCAATAGAAGCAAGACCACCGATAAGATTTAATACAAGGGTTTATTCTTGTATTTTAATCAGAAATGATGTGCCTTTTAGGTGGAGAGGAAGATATAATGAAGATACTGATTTAAGTTTAAGAATGCTGAAAGAGGGATGGGTTACTGTATTATTTAATGCTTTTTTGTTAGGAAAGAGGGCAACAATGACACAGGGCGGTGGTAATACCGATACTATTTACAATACAGGTGATAAAAGAATGGCATTTGCACGTTCATTAGCAGAACAGCATCCTGACTGTGTTCGTGTAACTTGGAAATTTAATCGTTGGCATCATCAGGTAGATTATTCAAGATTTAGATTTAATTTACTTGAAAAAAAAGAAAATGTTATTATAGAAAATAAGATAAATAATTACGGAATGAAGTTATATCATAACGGTTTTGAAAAAACCGAAAGTGCAGTGACAAAAATATTTTAAAATTATTGGAGGATAAGAAATGAAAGCAATAATAGTTGCCTTGTTTTTTTTGGTATCATGTTCTTCGGTTCAGGAACTGACTAAAACCAGAATATATGTGGGAAGATACGCTGATTCATATTACAATGGTTTTTCCACTCAGATAGTTACCGAACAGATAACTGTTTTTGTAAAGGGAAGGGTAATCGTTCCTGATAGTGCTTTTTGTTATGTACACCGGGAATCTTCTCCTTATGATTATCATCCCGTCATAGCATGGCAGATGGAGAGACAAACTCTTCTTTGGTTAGGGTCTGAGGGGCATAGAATTATTAAAAATGTAAAATTCTAAGATTATGGATAAAATATATATAATTTTTGAATCAATAACTTCCGATTATCGAGGGATAATATAGATTATCAGGAGTATCTATTACAGGAAGGTATGACAATTTTTTGTAGTGGAGGTCAACGACCCTATCAGTGAAGAAGAAAAAGAATTAAATATATAATATAATAAATAAAATGAAAAATAAAATCTATATTAAAGCGTATAACAAAAAAAATAAAATTTTATCATCAGTTTCTCTTAAAAATTCACAATGGTTAATGGATATCAATGAAGATGGTGAAATGTTTTTAAAAAATAAAAAAACAATTACATTTTATGCTTTTATTAATAAAATAGATAGTGTTTATTTCACTAATAAAGATAAAAAGATTAAAAAAATAAATTTAATTAAAAAATCTAAAGAAAGTATACTTCCAATATCTCAATTTTGTCCCGAAGATTTAACTATAACAATAGACTTTTCAGAAGAAGATTAATTATGACAATAGATTTAAAATGCGGAGATACAATAGAACAAATGAAATTAATACTTGATAAAAGTATTGACTTTATTTACTGTGATTTACCTTACAGAACGACTGAAAAAAAATATTATGACAACAAGAGAAATTTATTTTAAGAACTTAGTTTTTTGTGGTTTACCAATGGGTAGGATTGGTTATACTTATAAAGATAAAAACGGTGTAATTCAAATTGGTAAGGATGTTTATTTGGAATTAAGAATAGATGAGATTACTGTTGAAAAATCTGTTAAAAGTATGAGAGAAATTGAAAAGAGTGATGGATTTATGTTTTGGAATAACTCACCTGAAGGAGAATTATTTTTCAAAAGTAATTGGGATGTAATTGGTAAATCACTATCAAGGATGATTTTAAATCAAAAATAATATAAAAATAAGATTTTAAAGATGAAAATATTTAAAAAAATAATTGGGTATTTTTTCTTATCTATTCCATTTCTATTTCTATTTATTGTCCTAACTTGTGCATTTGGTTGGAAAATAACTCTTATTGGTTTAGGTATTATTGCAATCATTGTATTTTTCATTATCATGGGATATTGGTTTCTTAATGATTAATTCAAATAAAATGAAACTATTCAGAGCAGTAAAGTTAGATGATAGGTTCCCACCAGATGGGATATATCATGTGATTACCACAAAAGACAAAGATGGTTCACGCTATTATGAATCTGCATTGTTTGAAAACGGAATACTTCAGGATGATTTTCTTGATGTTGAATACTGGCTTGAGGAAGTTCATATTCCGTCAGAAAAAGAAGCGGGAGAAGAATTTAAAGAATATATGCAGATGGATATTGTTCCGGATAAAGACGATCCGGAATACTATGATTACTCATGGGGCCGTGTTGTATGGATGGCCTGTTATGACCACATTAAAAAGTTATTAGGAGGATAAGAAATGAAAGATTTAAAAGATTTAGTAGTTGAAGTAATAGAGACAGCAATAGCTAATGCTTTTGCGTTTGAAAACTATGATGGACCAAAATCGGAACAGGATTTAATTAAATCAAACGATTTTTTTGCTAATGAAATTATTTCTATTGTATCTAAAAATATTGGAGAAATCAAGAAATGAAAGCAATTTTAAAACTTTTGGAGGATAAGAAATGAATAAAGTATCACAATATAGTATTATACAATGGGTGTTATGCTCTGATAAGTTACCAGAAGAGTTTTGTTGGAACGTTTAAAAATTAAAACAATGGATACCCCGAAAAGCTGTCATGATCTAAATCCTAACTGCCCATATCTGTACATCCCAAAACACACAGAAGGGAGTTCGGAACGAGTGAAAATCATAATCTGTCAATTCCTCAACGTGCCTCTACAATTCACAAGGGAAAGAAAGGAATGGATACAAATAAATATAACTAACATCACTCCTGATTGGGAATGTCCTTATTGGCAACAGGGACGCAAGGAAGGAAAATATTCGTCTGTTCAAACAACAATAGGAAAATAATGTAACTTTACTTAATCATTTAACCTTTATTAAAAACAAATGAAAATGAAA
The DNA here is from genome assembly GCA_016936095.1 of Ignavibacteriales bacterium. GTDB lineage: Bacteria > Bacteroidota > Ignavibacteria > Ignavibacteriales > Melioribacteraceae > JAFGPR01. The sequence continues at coordinate 12,441 of JAFGPR010000005.1, forward strand.
AAATTATTAGTATTATTCGTAGG
>JAFGPR010000070.1 GCA_016936095.1 Ignavibacteriales bacterium
ATTATTTGAAAAACATGGAGAGGTAAAAGAAGTGAAACTAATTAGAGATTTCGATTCAGGTGAAATGCGTGGCTTCGGTTTTGTCCAGATGTCTTCTGAGTCAGAAGGTCAAGCAGCAATCGACAGTATTAACGGTTCAGACTTCGAGGGAAGTAAATTGACTGTTAATGTTGCTCGTCCCAAGAAAGATCATCCTCGCGGTGGAAGAAATGATAGAAGAGGAGATGCTAGAGGCGCTCGTTCACGATATTGATAAATGTTTTCTTTCTAATCAAAACCCCGCACTAAGCGGGGTTTTGTGTTTTTACAAATATTAGTTTTTACTCTATCTTTATTACTTTTTTCTTCTTATGTATTACAATCAAAATCACGATACCAATAACAACTACAGGAATGCTTAATATTTGTCCCATATTAATAGGCAATGCGCTTTCAAAAGCAGATTGATTCTCTTTGAAAAATTCAATAATGAATCGTGCTGTGAATACAGATATAAAAAGTAATCCGGTTATCAATCCATCTTTAATAGTTTTGTAATTATTTTTGTAAATCATTGTCAAAAAAACAAAAATGATCAAGTAGGAAAATGCTTCATATAATTGTGCGGGATGACGTGGAATATTATCATCTCTAACGAATACGAACGACCAGGGTAAATCTGTTGGTTTACCAATAATCTCCGAGTTGAATAAATTACCAATGCGGATAAACATTGCGGCTAGAGAAATTGGTATTGCCGCTCTGTCACATACCCAGAGAAATGACTGTCCTTTCCTTTTTCGTTGATATAAATATATTGCCAAAGCAATACCAATTACACCACCGTGACTTGCCAATCCCCCTTCCCATATTTTTATTATTTCAAGTGGATTGCTTAAATAAAATTCAGGTGAATAGAAAAGACAATGACCTAATCTTGCTCCGATTATTGTTCCAAGTATCAGATAGAGGACAAGTGAATTTAAATCCTCACTTGATTTTCCTTCTTTCTTAAATATCCATTGTAAAATTTTAATACCTATTAAAAATGCTGAAGCATATAATACACCATACCATCTAATTGTAATTGGACCTAAAGTTACAATTTCAGGAGAGACGTCCCAAACTATCATTGATTATCCTTTATATTTGTTTTGAGCTTTGATTTTCCTCTATTAAATAAAAGAGAGATAAGATAAAATATTATTGAAACAACAATTATTGTTGCACCTGACACAAGATTTAAATAGTAAGAAATTAACACACCGATTAAAGTAAAGATAATTCCAAGTATTACAGAAATAAACATCATTTGACTTAACTTGTTTGAGAAGCGAATAGAAATGGAGGGAGGGATAGTCAACATTGCAATCACCAAAATTATTCCAACAAGTTTTATTAAGATAACAATTGTCAACGCAATCAACACAAGCAGTAGAGTATATAATTTTCCAACAGGCAATCCTAAAGTTTCAGCAAATTCTTCATCAAATGTTATTGCTAAGAATTGCTCATAAAAAATAATTACAATTAGAAAAATAATTACATCCAAAATTGAAATTGTAATAATCTCTTCAAATGAAATTGTAAGAATGTTTCCAAAAAGATAACTCATTAGGTTAGGAGCGTAACCTGGTGAAAAACTGATAAATAAAATTCCAAGCGCCATACCAAACGACCACATTATTCCAATCAGCAAATCTTCGCTTTGAAATTTAAATTTTCTCAATAAAGAAATAAACAGTGCAGATAAAATACCAAAACCTATTGCCCCATACAGAGGAGAAAAGCCGACTAGATAACCTAAACCAATTCCACCATAAGTTGAATGCGCAATTCCACCACTGATAAAAACAATTCTTTTTACAAGAACATAAGTTCCTATAATACCAAAAGCAATACTCGCGAGAAGACAGGCAAGTATTGCATTTATCATGAAATCATATTGAAAAATCTCAAACATTATTCATCCTCTTTATGTACAGGAAAAACTCTGTGTGGTACTCCGTGTGCTATTAAATCAATAGGACAATGATAAACTTTCTCTAACATCTCTTTAGAAATTTCCTTAGAATCGTGATATACTAATTTTTTATTTAGACAAGCCACTTTCTTAACGTTCTGAGATATTGCACCAATATCGTGTGAAACCATAATAATAGTAATTTCTTTGTTGAGTTCGTTTAGTAATTCATAAAAATGATGCCCGACTTTACTATCAACATTTGATGTCGGTTCATCAAGTAATAGAATTTTTGGATTAGTTGTCAATGCTCTTGCAATTAATACCCTTTGTTTTTCTCCACCGCTCAAACTACCAAACAAATTATTATGATACTTTGATAAGTCCATTTTTTCTAATGAATCTACGGCGGTATCAAGATCATTAGTATTGTATCGTTTTAGTAATTTGTTTTTACTTAATCTTCCTGTTTTGACTACATCAAGCACAGAGATAGGAAACATATAATCTATATGCGAGGTTTGAGGAACGTAACCGAAACAATTTTGTTTTTCCAAACCCTCACATAATAAAACTTGACCCGCTGTTGGTTTAATAATTCCTAATATTGTTTTTAATAAAGTTGTTTTTCCACCACCATTCGGCCCGATAATTCCCAAGAAATCTTTTTCATATATCTTGAGATTTATATCTTCTAGAATTAAGTTATTTCGATAGTGGACAAAAATATTTCTTAGTTCAACAATAATCTTCATTTTAAATGTTTAATTAACTTTTTTGCTACATTTTCAAAATTATCTAAAAACTTTTCAGGTAGTGGGTCTATTTCAACCACTTCTGCATTAATTTCTTTTGCTATTGTTTGTGCGTTGGAGAAATCAAACTGAGGCGAAACAAATATAGCTTTAATATTTTTTTCTTTTGCAATATCAACTAGTTTTTTCAGTTCACCGGGTTTAGGTTCGCTTCCTTCCTGTTCAATGTTTATTTCGACTATACCATAAGCATTTGCTAGATATATCCACGCAGGATGATAGTCCAATAATACTTTCCCTTCTAATTTCAATAAATCTTCATGATACAAGTTCTCAACCGAATCCATTTTTGCAACATATCTATTTTTATATCTTTCAAATATTTCTCTATGGTCTGGAAATTTGCTACATAACGCCACATAAATATTTTCGACAATAATCTTTACTTCTTTTATTGCTGTCCAATAATGTGGGTTATTGTTTATTAACCTAATGTTTTTGGAACAATCAATAATATCGACTGATTTTGCATTACTTTTTATTTTATCTAACCAGTGATTTTCAAATTCAAGTATTTCACCAACTCTTAAATATAATTTAGCATCTGACAATTCTTTTAGTTGTTGGGGGGTTGGTTCGAATGTATGTGGTTCAACACCTGGTGGTATCATAACAATTACATCAACCAAATCTCCACCTATATTTTCAACAAAGTCGGCAAAAGGCAGAATGGAAACTGCAATTTTTATTTTATTTTCGCCATTATGTTTTTGCTCGCATGAACAAAAGAAAATAAATGTAATTAGGACAACAAAAACAATAAATTTTTTCAAAATATTATTCCTATTAATTATTTTGATTTGTTAAATTATTTTCTAAAATATATTGTGCTGTTTGCATCATTGAATAAGCATATAATCTCATACTGTCAGCTCGTGCAGTTTCTTTATCAATTAAATTTTCCGTACTTTTTGTGCGATAAGCGTAAAGTGTTTCATCACCGTTCGGCCTGATAATCATATAATAGTTATTACTTACAATTCCAATTTTATCATCTGCAGTGAAATAAATATATGGCCGTGTTTCGTTAAATAAATCTATACCCAGTGTATTATTGACATAAGGGATATTTAATAATCCCATAATTGTTGGGTAAATATCTATCTGTCCTCCCAATTCGGTATAATATCTCGGTTCAGTTAAAATATATGGAGCAAAAATAATAAATGGCGAGTGAGTAAAACTCATTGGCAAATCAAATCTCGGGTCGATATTTGCTCCATGATCAGCAACAAGGACAAAAATTGTGTTTTTGAACCAACTTTCTTTTGAAGCAAGTGTCATAAAACGTTTAATTGCCCAATCAGCATATTCAATTATTTGATCTTGAATATTTGAAGTCTTTGGTTTAAAGGGGATACCCTCCGGAATAATGTAAGGACCATGATCGCTTGCTGTTACTAATGTCGCAAAAAATAATTTATTTTGTTTTGAAATTTCAGTAATATGTGGAATTGCTTGTTCAAACATTATATGATCAGGAACACCAAGAGTGCTTAAATCCCATTCGGGAGGATAATCCTCATCCGAAAAAACACGGTCAAAACTATTTGCATACATGAAACCCGCTACGTTGTCAAATTGTGCATCGTGTGTAATAAAAAGATAATTTGAGTATCCATTTTCTCGCAATGTGTTTGGTAGTCCTGACATAATTGGAATTGGTGTTTTTTTCATCGGATGTTGCTTCTGTAAAATTGGATAACCGAAAATGCTGGAATAAATTCCAGTGAATGTATGAATACCAGCTGAATAAAAATTATCAAAATTATACGATACTATTAAAAGACTGTCAAGATAAGGAGTGAGATTTTTCCTGTTTCCATAACGCCACATCTTTTCTGCCGACATGCTTTCCATTATAACAAGAACAACATTTGCTTTCAATTGTTTACTATTAGGTGTTACAACTCTACTAATCGGTGAGATGAAATTTTTATTTGTTAGATTAAAGTAACTTCGAACGTTAGCAACAGCTTCATCCTCATCCATAAATTTTATTTTCTCATCTTTTTTCTTCAAGTCATCGAGATAACTTTGTATGAAAGTAAAAACTGGATTTAAACCTAACTGATTTGGGAAAGGATAAGCAGAAAAATATGCAGTTCCAACTCTGATAGGAGATTTTTCGTCTATACGTCCGCGTATTCCAAGAAACAGTGTAAGACCAATTAATATAAAAGTTGTAACTTGAAAGATTAAATGTTTCTTTTCTAGAATACGACCACTGATAATCTTTTTAGTTTTAAAAGTTTTATTAAATATTATTTTAATTAGTATCCAATAAAAAATCACCAGAACAATAAAAATTATTACGAAGATAAGATATGTCCATTCCTGAAAAATCATTTCTAGTATAAATGCTTGATCGTTTGTCCACTGAAAAATGGCAGTGGATAATCTTGAAAAATAATGTTTGAAAAACGGTATATCTATGCAGCATAACGCAAAAGCAAATGAATACAAGACACCGATATAATAATGAACAATTTTAAAAGTGATATGATTATACCTTTTAAGGAAAGCAAAGAAAGAAAAGATAATAAATGGAAGAATAAGTATATAACCAGATATAACTGTATCAAATCGAAAACCCATTACGAAAGCATTAAACATTAGACTAAATGTTTCTCCGTCGGGTAATTTTGCAACTTCATCAAGATATGTGAGAACAATTATTATTCTGAAAAGAGTGAAAACAGCAAGACCAAGTAGATAGATTTTGAATAGATATTTTATGTGTGTTGGTATTTTATCGGAAATATTTTTTATGTTCATTTCTTGTTTTAATAATTAAATAAAATTCTCAATTACAAAAATAATAAAACTATCTGAATATTTATTTTTAAACTTTATTTGTTTCAATCATGAAACCAAATACTACAATGAAGATAAAGCACAAAAAGGTATTATAACTAATTTTAGCAAACTATTTGTGATTTGTAATTTAATCAATCTATCCTCTTGGATGATGATCTCGATGAACCTGTTTAATGTAATTTCTATCTATATGAGTATATATTTGTGTTGTTGAAATGTCAGAATGACCAAGCATTTCTTGAACAGCTCTTAAATCCGCTCCACCTTCAAGAAGATGTGTTGCGAATGAATGACGAAATGTATGTGGATGAACATCCTTTTTTACCCCTGCATTTTTTGTATGCTGGTTGAGAATTTTCCAAAGCCCCATACGCGAAAGTTTGCTTCCTCTATTGTTTAGATAAACATAACTTTCGCTTTTTGTTCGTTTTTGTAATAAAGGTCTTGAAGAGGTTATGTATTCTTGCAGCCATTTTATTGCACTGCTTCCCATCGGTACAATTCTCTGTTTTGCACCCTTTCCGAAAACACGAACGACCTCATCAGAGAAAAACAAATCGTTTAGTTTTAAATTGATAATTTCCGAGCATCTTAACCCTGATGAATATAAAAGTTCGAGAAGAGCTTTATCACGAAGACCTAATCTATTTGTTATATCAGGTGAATTAAGTATTGCATTGATTTCATTAAACGATAAGACATCGGGTAATTTACGGCTTCTTTTGGTTGATGAGATCTTTTCAATCGGATTGTTTTGAATATAATTGTTTGATGAAAGAAAATTAAAAAATCCTTTTAAAGAAGAAATGTATCTTGCAGTTGTAACAGAATCTAAACCTCTTTTTTTTTGTTTCTCGATAAATTCAGATAGGTTTAGCGTCGAAACATCATTTAAATCATCAATACCTTTTGAGTCAATAAACCTAATAAATTTTCTGATGTCATTTGAATAAGCTGCAAGTGTATTTTCAGAGAGATTTTTTTCTAATTTAATATAAGAAATGTATTCATTTAGAAATTCTAACATAGCAGTTTATATTTATTCATCACTTCATAACAAATTAATTGTTGATTTCACTTTTCTCTTCTAGTTCATCTTGTTTTGGATATCTAATTCTTTTATGATGTTGACTCATTATCGTTGCAATAAATGATTTTTTTATTATTTTCAATTTTTCAAATGTAAGTGGAGCGTTATCTAGTTCTCCTGAGATTAATCTCTCGTCGATTATGTTATTTATTACATTTTCAACTTTTTCGGGGGTAATATCTGATATTGCTTTTATTGTAGATTCACAAGCATCTCCAAGCATTACAAGGGCAGTTTCTGCTGAATTTGGTTTAGGTCCTGGATATCGGTAATCATCAATGTTGACAGTACCATAAAGTTCTTTGGCTTTTTCATAAAAGTATTTTATGACTTGTGTTCCGTGATGCATTGGAATAAAATCTATTATTTCTGGAGGCAACTTATGTTCTTGAGCTAATTTAATACCATACTCAACATGTCTTTTTAGCAGTTTAGCGCTTTCATCCGGTTTTAATTGATCATGTATATTATAATCTGATAACTGATTTTCAATAAAATTTTCTGGTTCGAGAATTTTTCCGATATCGTGGTATAAAGCACCTACACGGGCAAGTATAGGATTTGCTTTAATTTCCTTGGCAGCATTTTCAACAATAGTTGCTAAATTCAACGAATGATTGAATGAACCAGGGGCTTTGGTAGTCAATTCCTTTAGCAAAGGTTGGTTGAAATCTGTCAACTCAAATAATGTAATGTCCGTTGTAATTTTAAAAATCTTTTCGATAAAAATTAACAATCCATAGGTTAACGCTGGACTTAAAACAGCATTTATTGAAGCAAATCCCGCTTGCAAACCCATTTGTGTAATTGACTCAAACCGTTCTAATCCAAAGGCAATAATAGTCATTACATAACCACCTAAAATAAATATAAATGCTCTATAGATAGAGGCACGGCTCTGAATATCGCGAATTGTATAAATTGCTAAACAACCTGCAAAAATATTTATTACAGCAAAAACGTAATCGTTACCCCGTAATGCACCAGCAACCAATCCAATTACAATAGTGCCATAAAAACCAACGCGAGAATCAAACAATATAGTTATGAGCATTGACGCAACAGGAATTAGAATTAAAAATTCTGTCGGTGTTGAGACTTTTATTTGATGGATAATAAAAGTCAAGAAACTTATAAGTAAAATAATGATCGCAATAAGCAGTAATTTTAAATTATCTCTGAAAATTTCTTTACGATAAAGCATGATATAAAATGAATAAAGCAAAAGAATAGCGATTATATGCAGAGCTTTACCGATATTTTGAATAAATATATCCCAAAATCCAGTATCTTGATTTCTTGCAATTCTATACGAATCAATTTTTAGTTTTATTTCACTTGTGACTCTTTCGTGTTTTGCAATAATTCGTTCATTTTCATTTACAATACCAACGTTCCGGACTACTTTACTGACTGCATATTCTTTAGCCTGTAGAGTCATTTCTTCACTGTATTTGATGTTTGGTATTAAAAATTGTGATACGTATTCTCTTGTAGCCTCAATTAGCTGTTGATCATTCTTAAAAGTGTTTTCTAAATTATTCCAAAGAAAGTCATTGACAATATCACTGTCATAAAAATTTTTTTTTAGATAAATTCGTTCAAATTTTCCATCTCTGACTGAAATGCTATCTCGTTTGATATCCTTATAGGAAATGTCTAATAATCCATTTGTATAAATTTTTTCTAGTACATTTTTTGATGCTTTATAAACATCATTTAGTGTATAAGGATTGTTAAGGGTTAAAGTATTTTCCTTCTTTCTTAAATCTAAAAATGCAAGATATGTCTTTTGACTTATTAATAATTCTTTTTCTATGCTTTTCCCGCTAATTTCATCATCAATTGTTTTTATTAGATATGAGTGATAGTTTTTCAAGCTATCCAGCATTTTTTTCTGTATTGAAACGTTTTGGAAAAAAACTTGCAGTACTTTGCTTTCTGCATACTTACATTCGTTTTCATATTGAACTTGGTCTTTCAAAATTTCGAATGGTTGTGATGCGATTAGATCATCGTTCAACCAAATTGAACCGACAGACACTTCAGAATCAAGAGATTCGCCAGGAGGAAACATTGAGACAATACAAATTACTGTAAAAGCAAAGATTAATAATTTTATCCTTCTGCTTGTTCTTACCCTAGATGTATTTACATTAATAACCATTTTCTCTATTTATTTGTTTTTTCTTATGTTAAAGTATATTACTAATGAAGCAATAACACCCACAGATAACGCAACAAAACCAATTAGATAATCTTTAAATATAATTTTTCCCGTTGCAAATAGAAATGCATAGACTAAAATTACTCCGCAAATCCAATTGACGAATAATTTCCCATATCCGCTATCTGCTTTCACTTCAGGATTTTCTTTTGCGATTTTTATCCAACCTCGCCCTCCGGGGTGAACTTTCTTATAGAATTTTTGTAATGTTTCTTTTGTATCAGGTTTAGTTAAAAAGGTAACAACCAACCAGACTAGAGTTGTACCGATAACGGTTGGATAAAGTGTAATTGGTGAATTCAGACCAAATCCATAATGAGCAATCGGGTAAATGATTAAAGGTGCAATCATAGCAGAAATTTCCGACCATGCATTAACACGCCACCAGTACCATCTTAAAATAAGAACTGCACCAAGACCAGCACTTGCATTAATTATAAATTCCCATGCACCTGATATTGTTGTAAGGACATATTTTGTAATTAATAACGCAAAAATCATCATCAAAATTATTGATAATCTTGAAACAAGAACATAGTGTTTTTCCGATGCATTTTTTTTAATAAATCTTCTGTAAAAATCATTTATAATATAAGATGTACCCCAATTAAGTTGAGATGAAATTGTCGACATATAAGCAGCAAGAAAAACAGCTATCATTAGTCCAAGTATACCTGCGGGGAGATACATAACCATTAATTTAGGATACATTTTTCCGGGATCAACAGTATTTTCGTATGCTTCGTAAAATTGTTTATCATTAAAACGCTCAAGTTGTTCCAACAATTTTGGGTCTGATGTTACTTGGTTAAATTCTAAATCTTCGCTTTTAGCGTCATTATAAAGAACAAATGCTTCTTGATATTCTGTTATTACTTTTTGATCTGTAATTTGTTCAGTTGATAGTCTTGGCAGCAATATGAGTGCCCCTAATGCAACAATAATCCAAGGCCAGGGGCGTAAGCAATAATGAGCAATAGTAAACCAAAGAGTTGCAAACAAAGAATGTGATTCATTTTTTGCCGACATCATTCTTTGAGCGATATAACCACCACCACCCGGATCTGCACCGGGATACCAAGAGGACCAC
>JAFGPR010000071.1 GCA_016936095.1 Ignavibacteriales bacterium
AGCATTTTTAATCCAGGATGGACTAATTATTTAGAAAGGTATTTTTACATAAAACCAAATGGTAATTGTACATATGAAGGTGAGTTTCACTATGTTGATGATGACATAATTGGTGGTGATGAAAATAAGATAGAATTTGGTTGTCATACTGGTGTAGGGAATTGGGATGATACAGGTGGAATTATTTACAGTGATGTAAACAAATTGCATCTGAACGTTACAGATAAGGAATATTATGTCAGTGGTATTCAACTGGATAGGGGTTTGTTTCTAAATCTTAAAGTCTTTTTGCAGGGAGCATATAGATAGGAATTGCGAAAAGAGAAATGAAAGTCATAAGACACAAGGATTAAATAAAAAAAAGGCTGTCGGTAATCGCGGCCTTTTTTTTATTTTCAAAAAACTTTGAAAAACCTTTTCATGCCATATTGAACGAAGGGAAATATCTCCTTTTTGCTTGAATGTTTTACTTTTCCCGACAGTTCGGAATCAGTATGACAAATATCTAATTTTTGAATGTTTCTTTTAAATATTTTGTTGGATTAAGATATCTGATAAAATACTATATAGTTTAATTTTAAAATTAAAAAAGCAGAATCGATAAATCCTGCTTTCTTATGTACACCCGTAGGGATTCGAACCCCAAACCTTCTGATCCGTAGTCAGATGCTCTATCCAATTGAGCTACGGGTGCAAAAAATAATAGTAAACAAACTTGCTAATTTCCCGATAAACCAAGGTAAACTCCATTAGTTTCTCTCTATAATAGAGCTAAGCTTGTTTACTTGGTACGCCCGGGAGGATTTGAACCCCCAACCCTTTGATCCGAAGTCAAATGCTCTATCCAATTGAGCTACGGGCGCAAAAATTTATTTAAATAAGCTTATAAAAAGATTTTTTAAAATTTACAATACAAAATTACCATTTAGTTGTATTATTTGCAATTTCTAATTTTTGTAAGTAGTACGTATAATTTATATTTGTAATCAATATCTTGAAAAAAATGCTTTAAGGATAATAATATTATCTTATATTTTTTAGAGTTTGTGAAATTTACTAATTCTAATATTATCTTGTCTGTGATTATTCCCGCAAGAAATGAAGTGCTTTATTTAAGAAAAGCTATTGATTCGATTATGTCCAATGGATTCGATATTGCAAAATTGGTGATTATTATTGTTGATGCAATGAGTAATGATAAAATGAAGCAAATTGTCAATGAGCTTGTTGAACAGTATGTAAATATAAAGTATTTTGAAAACAAGAAAATATTTACACCTTATGGTTTGAATATTGGCATCGAAAACGCTATTGGTAAATATATTATGCTTTTTGTGCTCATTCAAATATTGAGAAAGATTACTTTAATATAGCAATAGAAATTCTTGAAACCGAAAAGGACGTTTCATGTATCGGTCCGAAAATATTGCCTTCGTATGATTCCCAGATGCAAAAAATATTTTACGATGTCATATTTTATACATTCTCGAATGGGGGAGTAAAATTCAGGACACAAAATCAAAGAATTTTAGTTAATACTGTTGCATATTGAATTTCTAGAAAAGAAATATTTGAAAAATATGGTAAATTCAACGAAACATTTATCCGTACACAAGATTATCAGTTTAACATTAGAATTTTTGAGCAAGGTTAAAAACTATTATTCGAACCAGAACTAATTGCTTATTATAATCCAAGAAGTACACTGACAGATTTTATTAAAATGTTTTTTAAGAATGGATTTTGGAAAGTAATCTTCTTTAAGAAGCATAAGAGATATTCTTATATAAAGATATTTATGCCTACCATTTTTGTAATATTCTTACTACTAAGTTTGTTATTTCTAATTTTCTGAAAATTCAAATTTACGGATTATTGATTATTAGTATTTACTTAATTGCATAAACATTAATTTCGAAAGAGTATTTTTATTGATGATTTTGGAAAGTATTTTAATTATTGAAGGAATGGTTAATTATTTGAAGTTCAGACACCTGTATCACATTTATGTCTTTTTTAATACTTGTTATTTTTTACAGTAAATTTTATTTCGTTTGTAACCATGATTATAGTCCTGTCATTTACAAAACGTAAAATTAAGAAAAATGGAATTGAATTATTCACAAGTGTTAATTTGACAGTCTTTTTACTGATAATATTATTATTTTTTATTCAAATCTTTTTGATAAATGAGAATTTATCAGTTATTACAATGGGAATTTCAGTAGCTTATATAGTTTTTATGTGGTATATATTAATTGTATTATTATATCAAACAACTGAAAAGTTTTTTTCTCTTTTACTTTGCCGTATATTTTATTATTGTACTTTATTATTAAATAATTAGAAATTATTTGAGTGCTTCCATTACTGCATCGTGAACTTTCGGTCTTATTTCTCTAATCGTTGCTTTATCATCTGGATAGACACGATTAGTAAAAAATATTACAAAGATTTCTTTTACTGGGTCAATCCAAATTGATGTACCGGTATATCCAAGATGTCCATATGTACCGGGATTGAATAATTTACCTGTTGAAGAATAACCTGTTTCTGTTCTAGTATCAAATCCTAAAGCCCTTGAACTACTATTTGAATTTCTTTCGATAAATAATTCAATAGTTCCCTCATCAATATATTCTTTTTCGTTGTAAGTCCCTTCATTTAAAAGTAACTGACATAATTTTGACATATCTTCAGCGGTTGAGAATAATCCTGCGTTTCCACTAAGACCTCCTAATGCTCTTGCTAATGGATCATGAACAACACCTTGCAGCTGAGGAGTAGTTGGGCTACACTCATTTTTTAATTCTTCCTTTGGATTGAAAAAAGTTCTAGTCATTTTCAAAGGGTTGACGAAATATGTGTTATAGTATTCATATACTGGTTTATTAATTATTGATTCAATAACCATCATCATTGTGACAAAATTAAGACAGCTATAGACACTCTCAGTATTTGTTTCATAAGCTAATGGGAGTGTAACAATTGTTTTTAAAATTTTATCTCTACTTTCTTCTTTTAATGGTGTGTAATAGGATTGTAATCCACTTTCGTGAATTAATAGATCAATAATTTTTACTTTTTCCTTACCATTGCACTTAAAATCGGGCAAATATTTATAAACATATTCATCAATATCCAGTTTATCTTCATCAACAAGTTTCATTACACAGAATGTTATACAGAATGCTTTAGTAACAGAAGCTAAATCAAACAAAGTATTAAGTTGAACTTTTGGAGAATCTTTGTCGTAGGTAAAATTCCCATACGCTTTGTTATAAATAATTTTATCCTTATCCCCAACACATACAACAGCTCCAGGAAAAATCGAATCTTTTATTGCTTCATTGATAATATTATCCAGTTTGGTAAAACTTTGGGCAAAAAGATTATCAAATAAAAAATTTAATATTACTACTAAAATTGTTATTTTTAAATGTTTCATTTTTAAAACCAATTTAATTTTTAAATTTTCCACTACAAAGTTACTTCAAGTTGAACGTTCTATCAACTAAGTTTTGTTAATTTTTGCTATAAAAGGCATTTTTTTTATATAAATAGACTAATTAATTATCAAAGGAAAATAAAATGAAAAAAATCTGGTTATTCAGCTTTATCTTACCTTTTTTGGTTCTTGGTCAGCAAGTAAAAATTGTTGACACTAAGCAAATTACCGAAGCAGGTGACTATTTCTATCCGAGATTCAGTAAGGATAATTCAACTCTTTTTGTTTCTTCAAACAATTATGATGGTATTCGAGCAATCAACATTGAAACTAAAGCCGAGAGAGTCATCAATAATTATTCGGGTGCTGGTTGGGATTATGTAATATCTGAAGATGGAAATAATTTATTATGTAGGCCATACGCATTTATAGACGGAATGAAATACTATTCGATTATTTCTCAAAACTTGACAGATTTAAGTGAAAATGTTTTAGAAAAAGATATTAGAAATTTGTCTTCTCCGATGTTGTCGAAGGAAGGAATTTCCTATATAAAGGAAGGAAGTCTTGAAAGTTCGGAAATTATACAAAATCTTAGCATTAAGGAAAATGTTTTTGTTTATTGGGATAATTGGAATATTATAATAGATAGAAACGGAAATAAAAAAGAGTACAAACCATTCGGAGATGAAATATATATATGGATTTCTTTGTCACCAGATAAATTAAAATTTTTATTTACACTTGGCAATAAAGGCACATTCATTGCTGATTTAGATGGAAATATTTTAGTTGAATTAGGAAAAGATGTTCAAGCACCCAAATGGTCACCAGATGGCAATTGGATTGTTTATATGAATCAAACTGATGACGGTGTAAATTATGTTACTTCAGAAATCTGGGTTGTTAATTCAATGAGTGGAAATAAGATTCAATTAACAAATACAGATAATGTTATTGAGATGTATCCTGAATGGTCGAATGATGGAAAAATGATTACTTACAATTCTACTGATGGACAAATTTTTATCTCTAATTTAAGTTTTGAATGAGGAAAGTAAAATGAAAATAAAATATTTTTTAGTGGTAGTAATTTTCTCAATTAGTTCTATTCTTGGACAAAATCTTAACAGTAAAAAAATATATATAAATCCAGGTCACGGAGGACATGATTCAAATGATAGATTTATCGAAGCTACTGGTTTTTGGGAATCTGAAGGAAATTTAACCAAAGGGTTATATCTAAGAAAATTACTTGATAGTACGAATGCAATAACAGCCATAAGCAGAACAACAAATTACACAGCGGATGACAAACCTTTATCTACTATTGTTGCTGAAGCAAATACTTTTGGAGCTGATTACTTTCACTCAATTCATAGTAATGGCTATAACGGGCAAGCAAATTATACTTTGGTTATATTTAGAGGATATGACAGTGCTCCAGATAATCCGCAATCCAAAATAATTGGTCAATATATTGTTGATGAATTATATATTGTCAATAAGGTAACTGCAAAATATAATCGTGGAGATATGAGTTTTCTTGGTTACCATCTTGGAGTTTTGAGTGGGTTAACCATGACAGGAACACTATCAGAAGGTTCTTTTCATGATTATATCCCTGAATCTTGGCGACTTCAGAATTTGGATTACAGAGAAAACGAAGCCAATGCTATATCAAGAGGAATTTACAAATATTTCAGTGCAGGTGATAAACCCGTAGGTGAAATAGTAGGAATAGTTAGAGATCCTCAATTTACTGTTCCTTATTATTATATTACTTCTCTTGGTGATGATAAAGCCCCAATTAATTTTATTAATGTTACTGTGCAACCAGGGAATCACTTATATCAGGGCGATAATATGAATAATGGATATTTTATTATTGATAGTCTAACTCCAGGAACCTATCAAGTTTATTATGAATTGGAAGGATATTCAAATGACTCTTCAACTGTAACTGTTGTTGCAAACCAGACAAAATGGGCGAGTAAGAATTTATCTCTTGATCCTGCCTATCCACCTAAGGTGATTTCTCATACACCTGTTTATTCATCCGATAGTGTCAGAGTTGATGATCGAACTATAACTTTATATTTCAGCCGTAAGATGGATAAAAATAACACGGAAAACGCATTCAATACTAATCCTCCGACTACAGGTACTTTTTCCTGGAGTGATTATGATACGAAAATGACATTTACCCCTGATAGTTTTTATCAGTCTTCAACCGTGTATACTGTATCATTAGATACAACCGCAACAAGCTACTGGGGAGCAAATTTAGACAGTGTTTATAATTTTAATTTCGTAACAAAAAGTAAAAATGGTTTTGCATTGATATCACATTATCCCGAAGAGTCACAGAGCAATTTTCCTATCCGTGGTCAAGTAAGATTAGTCTTTAATTATCCGGTTCACACTGGAACGTTATCAGGTGCAGTTATATTGTATGATGATGCTAAAGTTAGTACTGCTGTTACAAACGTTGAAATCTTTGAGAAAAATGGTTTGGGATATATTTATTTTGAACCGTCACAGGCATTAAATAGAAATACAAACTATAGTGTCTTTCTTGCACAAAAAATTGGTGATACACAACTTTATAAATTATTAAATGATATTGAATTTTTCTTCACAACCAAAGGTGACAAATATACAGATGGAACAATAATAGATGATATGGAACAAATTGGTACATGGCAAGATCCGA
>JAFGPR010000072.1 GCA_016936095.1 Ignavibacteriales bacterium
CACCTCCAATTAAAAATTTTTAATATTTTCAATTGAAATTTAGTTAAAAATGTCTAAAGAAAACTGATAATTTTATGTAATTTTTAATAGTTAATTTTGTATTGTTTTTTAAATGAAAGTATTATGATTTTATCAAAGTATAAAATTGAAAAGATTGATATTAAATTAGTGATTAACGAACTAATTGCTAAAGGGAAATTAGAAACGATTTTGTTTATCGTTCCAACAAATAGGAATGCGCGAAAACTTAAAAAAGAATTTATTGATTTGTCTCCAAATCAAATCACTTCTAAAATATTCATTGAAACATTGACAACTATTTCACAAAAATTGTTGGAGCAATTCACTGATTTCGTTTTCCTTAGCGAAGCGGAAAGTTCGGTATTCATTAATCAAAGTGCTGCGGAAGTAAAATTGAATTATTTTAATAACTACAAAAAAGAAATTCCTTATGGCACATTGGAAAAAATTAAAAATGTAATTTCAGAATATAAAAGGACAGGGATTACATCAGAATTAATTTTAAAAGAATCTGAAAATTTAGAGGGAGCGGAAAAGAGAAAAGCCGAAGATATAGCAAGAATATACAATCAATATCAGAAAAAATGTGAAAAGATAAATGCTTACGAAGTAGGGGATGTTTATGAAAAACTTAACAGAATAAAGTGTCCGGATATTATTGAAAAATTCAAAACACTATTTTCTGAAGTAAACATTGTTGTGGTATCAGGATTTGACGAGTTCACACCTCCAGAAGTTCAACTATTAAATTCAATAGCAAATATACCAGACTTAAAATTATTTATTGATTTTGAATACAATAAAAATAACCCTCAGATATTTTCGCACCTTGATAAGACGTTCGATAAATTAATTGAATTTGGTTTTAAAACAATCGAAAATACTTCACAGATATATCAAAATGATTTCATAAAATTAATAAAAGATAAGTTATTTATTCAGAGGGGAAAAAATGACAATGAAAAGTATCAAGATCAGATAATCAAAATTATTGCGATTGACAGATATGAAGAAATTGAACTGATTGCAAAGGAAATAAAAATTCTGATTGAAGAACAAAAAGTGAAACCAAATGATATTTGTGTGGTTTTCAATCTGATAAATAATTATTCTCATATTATTAAAGATAGATTTAATTCAATTGGTGTCCCTTTTAATCTAACCGACAGAATTACATTAGACAGATCAGCACCGGTTATTGCTATTGTTCAATTTCTTGAACTTGTTGAAAATGATTTCTATTTCAAAAATCTGTTTCGATGTCTGAGCAATGGTTATATACAGATAGATGATATTGATTTCATAAACTTGAAAAGTGTTGCCACTAAATTGAGTATAATTGCAGGTAGTAGTTTCTGGGTTGAAAGAATTGGATATGCAATTGAAGAAGAAAAAATTATTGATAATGAATATTCCGAAAAGACGATTTTATCTTATAGAAAAGCACTTGAAGATATAAAAAAAATAATTTCATTGGTTAAGCCATTCAAGCAGGAATTAACTATTGACAACTTTATTGGAAGCATTAAAAAATTAATTTTTGATTTGATGATTCCGTTTAAAATAATTGAAGAGGATAAATATGCTGAACAAAACACAAAAGGATTGACATTATTTGTTGAAACAATTGAAGAATTATTTCAATTATTGAAGACTGAGTATGGCGAATCAAATAAACATAACATAAGTTTTTATTTAAAAGAAATCAAAACGGCTTGCAGGTGGGCTCGTTTTAATGTGAAAGAAAAATCCGATTACGGTGTGTTGATTACAAGCGTTAATGAAATTAGGGGTTTGAAGTATGATTATCTTTTTGTCGGTGGATTGGTGGATGGAGATTTCCCTCTTCGTTATTCACCAGAAATTTTCTTTAGTGGAAATTTCAGAAAATTGGAAAGGCAGCACCAGACAGAAGAACGATTCCATTTTTATCAGGCACTTTGTTCTTGGAATAAAAAATTGTATTTATCAACACCACAAAAGGAAGATAAGAAAGAATTAGTAGAGTCAATATTCTTAAAGTATTTCCAAAATCTTATTGAACTTACAGAAAAAACAAGCAAGCATTTTAAGAACAAAATATTTTCAACAGGTGAATTACTTATATACCTAGGAGAAAAAATAAAAAAGGGTAATTTTGAAAATTCCGTTTTTACACAAAATTACTTTGATATTGAATATTTAAAAAATAAAATTGCACTAAACAATATGAGAGTAAAAACTCCATTTGATATTTCTCCATATAATGGATATATTACCAGTGAAAATCAATTGATAACAAACGAACAGTATATTGAACAAGTTAAAGGAATGTTGTCGAAACACAAAAAATCACAATTTTCAGTTTCGCAATTGGAGAAATATGCTCAATGTCCATTCAAATATTTTTGTGATAGAATATTAAAATTAAAAATGTTGGAAGAACCCACATTCGAAGTTGAAGCAGTGGACATAGGTAATGTTCTTCATTCAATTATGTTTGAATTTTATTCGATTGTTAGAGATAAGAAATGGACTATTCAAAAATGCGATGATGATATTTTTCAAAAACTTAAAGATATACTGTTTAACATCGCAAGAAATAAATTAAATATAGATATTTTTTCAAGGGCTAATTCATTTTTTGAAAAAGAAAAAATCCTTGGTGTATCAGGCAATGATACAGATTCAATTTTATATAATTTTTTAGAATATGAAAGAAACACAGAAAGTCTGCCTCCCAAATATTTTGAAGTAAGTTTTGGCAGGTTACCTCGCGAAGCAGAGGATAAAATCTTGAGTAGCTCAGAACCGGTTACATTCAACGATATTTCTTTTAGAGGAAAAATTGACAGAGTAGAAGTGGACGAAGAAGGCAAATGTTTTAATGTTGTTGATTATAAAACGGGTTCTGATCTCACGAATAAAGATATTAAAGATGGATTATATTTACAGTTACCATTTTATATGTACGTTGTAAAAGACATTTTAAAAAATAAATTTGATGAGGAATATATTTATAATCGAATGTTTTTGTATTTCTTAAAGTTCAATAAATCAGACATAGAAAAGAAAAACAAGGGGATAGGAGCGAGAGATAAAAATTTAACAATAACTGAATTGATTGATAATAGTATGAATTTTATTAAATTTTACATTAATAAAATTTTTGAGGGAGAGTTCTTTCTTACGAAATTAAAAAATACCGAAAAAGCAGGATGTAGATATTGTGATTATAGTATGATATGCAGAATTAAAGAAGTTGAAATACCGGAGAGTGAGAAGGAAGAAGAGAATAATAGCGAGTGATATCTTTTATAAAATAATGTTTAGACTTCCTGAAGCAAGGTGTTAATAAGAAATAAAAAATTCTCATTAACACCTCGATTCATCGAGGTGAAATAATAAATGTGAAATGAAGGTTACGATATGCAAAACATAAATAAAAAACTTTCCCGTTTCAAAACACGAATAGTAAACATTGGTGATGTTCCATTAGGGGGGGATAGTCCAATTCGTGTTCAGACTATGACCAACACAAATACACTTGACACCAAGAGTTCAGTTGAACAAATTATTAGAATTAGTAATGTAGGCAGTGAATATGTCCGATTAACCACTCCTACAATTTCATCAGCAGAAAATTTAAAAGAAATAAAAAACGAATTACGAAAAAGAGGAATTAAAATCCCTTTAATCGCAGATGTCCATTTCAATCCTAAAATTGCAGAAATAGCAGCACGTATTGTTGAGAAAGTAAGGATCAATCCAGGCAACTACGGCAATCCAAATAAA
>JAFGPR010000073.1 GCA_016936095.1 Ignavibacteriales bacterium
ACAACAGGTAAATCTCATTGGCCAGATAAGAATTTTATCCTTGTAAAAGAACACAAAGATGTTATGGTACCTTGTGGAATACCATATGTTTTTGGGACACTCGAAAGTATTGAAAAAAACATTATGCCCGTTGATACTATGATGCAAAAAAGAGAAATTGAATCTATAGTTGATAAAGCTACGGAAATAATTACAAAAGATAAGATTGTGGAGTTTGCTAGTGGGAAAAAAATTCATTATGAAAAATTGGTTCTCGCAACAGGTTCTGTACCTGTAAAACCTAAATGGCTTCAAGGAGCTGAGTTGAATAATGTTTTTGTTATTCCAAAAGATAAGATTTATTTGGATGAAATGAAATCTAAATTAAGCAATTTAAAAAATATTGCTGTAATTGGTGCAGGTTTTATAGGTGTTGAATTTTCTGATGAGCTTACGAAAAAAGGATACAATGTAACTCTTATTGAAAAACTACCATATATTCTTAATCTTGCCTTCGATGTTGAACTTTCAGAAAAAATACACGAAATGCTTGTAGCTCGTGGAGTTAAAATTATTACTGGTGTAGGTATTACTAAAGTAATAGGAAACACAAATGTAGAAGCAATTGAACTTGAGAACGGAAAGAAACTTGAAATGGATGCTGTAATTCTTTCCATGGGTTATATACCAAACGTGGAACTTGCGAGAAAATCAGGTATATATGTTGATGAAGATAATTTTATTGCAGTTGATGAGTATATGCGAACTCATATCCCTGACATATTTGCTGTTGGTGATTGTGCTCAAAAAAGAGATTTTATTACAAGAAAAAGAGTCCCAACTATGCTTGCCTCAACAGCTTGTGCTGAGGCACGAACTGCAGGTATGAATTTATTCAATCTTCATGTCGTAAAAACATTCAGTGGCACTATTGCCATCTACACAACTGTTATCGGAGATACTGGATTTGGTACAGCAGGTATTACAGAACAAAGAGCAAAACAAGAAGGGCTCTCAACAAAATCAGCAATATTTGAAGGTGTTAATAGACATCCTGGTAATCTTCCTGGAAGTCACAAACAAATCGTAAAATTAATTACTGCAAAATATTCTGGTGTAATCGTTGGTGGTGAAGTAATTGGTGGGATTGAAACCGGAGAACTAACTAACATTATCGGACTGGCTATTCAAAATAGAATGTCAGCAAATTCACTTTTAACAATGCAAATTGGTACGCACCCTTGTTCAACTGCTTCGCCTGCTGCATATCCACTAGTAAAAGTCGCAGAATTAATTGCGACAAAACCTTGATTGAATATTTTGAAAGATTATTATCCGTTATTCTTCAGTCTGATTTATTGGGCTGAAGAATAAAAGGATTCATAACAAATTAAATTTCTAATGTTAAGTTAGGAGTTTGTAATGTATAAATATTTATTTGGTCCCGTACCTTCGAGACGCTTAGGAATGTCTTTGGGAGTTGATTTAATCCCAAGAAAAGTCTGCTCACTGGATTGTGTCTATTGTGAAGTCGGAAAGACAACAAAACTTACACTTGACAGGAAAGAATATATTAAATTCGATAAGGTAACGGATGAATTAACAAATTATTTTAATAACAATCCCGATCCTGATTATATTACTTTTTCCGGCTCTGGTGAACCTACACTAAATATTCGTATAGGAGAAATTCTTCAATTCATAAAACGAAATAAACCGGATATTCCTGTTGCTATTTTAACAAACGGAACATTACTTTACTACAAGGATGTAAGAGATACACTAAAAGATGCAGATGTTGTCCTCCCCTCACTGGATGCTGCAACTGAAGAAGTATTCCAAAAAATCAATCGTCCGGAAAATACTTTAACAATTAATAAATATATTGAAGGATTGATTGCATTCAGAAACGAGTTTAAGGGAAAGTACTGGCTCGAAATATTTATTCTACCTGATTATAATGATACTGATAATGAATTGATAGAACTCAAGAAAGCAATATTAAAAATCAACCCGGATATTGTTCAATTAAATACTCTAGACCGCCCTGGAACAGTAGCAGATTTAAGAAGTGCAACAAGGGAGGAATTACAACGCATAATTGATTTTTGGAAATTAGATAATGTTGAAATAATTGCAGCTGCACCAGAAAGAAAAAATATACTATCATATAGACACGATATAGAAACAGCTATTGTAGAAACCATATCAAGAAGACCTTGTACACTTGACGATCTTACAAAAATATTGGGAATTCATATTAATGAAATTAACAAATATCTCGATGTTCTAGAATCAGAAAATAAAATTGAAACAGTTCGGCAAGAAAGAGGTGTCTTTTATCAGGCAAAAAATAAATAAAACAAAAAGTCGTTTTTATTACAATTTAGTTATATTACCAACGATGTTTTTAATTTGAAAACTCCACTCAAGAAATTTGAAATTTAATAACAAAATAATTAACATCGAAAAAACAGCTGATATTCTTGGTGTCTCAACAACTACGATCAGAAATTGGATTAGACATAAATATCTTACTCCTATTGGAAATAACAAAAATATTCTGTTTCTCATTCATGATGTGAATATATTGAAAAATAAGATTGAATCAGGTGAGATCGAACGACTAGATAAAAGAGCAAATAAACGTAATTCGAATAAAATTTTTTTGCCGAGAGAATATCTTGAAAATAATTATTCAGTTACTCAATTAGTTAAAATAACAAATTTTATACTTGCTCATTCAATTAAAATTGATCATTCAATATTTCTTCTTGCATTAAATTTATTCTTAAAAGAAAATTTCATCTATACTCACGATGTTGAGAAACTGCTCAAATTCAAAATAAATGATTACAAAAACTTATTTGTTCTGAATATATTCAAAGAATTTTTTGATAAACTTGATAATTTTAGTTTTAAAAAAACTTATTCTGAAATTTTGAAATTTGAGATACCACAACAAACTGATGTTCTTGGTTTGATATATCAATCACTCAAAAGCGAGGGAGATAAAGCAAGAGGAGGATCCTATTATACCCCAAAAAATATTGTAGATGAAATTGTAAATGAGTATGTACAACCAAATCATAAAATTTTAGATCCTTGTTGCGGTACTGGGCAATTCCTGCTATGTGCTAGTAAAAAGGTAAACAATCCTCTCAATATTTACGGGTTTGATATTGACCCTATTGCTGTTTTCATCTCAAAGTTGAATTTAATTTTTAAATATAGATCTTTAGATTTTAATCCGAATATTTTTTTAAGAAATTCTTTACTCGATACTTCCTCCCCTTCTGATTTTGATTTAATAATTACCAATCCACCCTGGGGTTTGCATTTTGAAGAAAATCAATTAGATATTTTGAAAAAGGATTATCCACAAATAAAATCATTTGAATCATTTTCATATTCTCTAATTAAAAGCATTGAACTGTTAAAAGAAAATGGCATTCTTTCTTTCATATTACCTGAATCAATATTGAATATTAAGGTTCACCGGGATATAAGAAATTATATTCTTAATTCATCTATTATTAAAATTGTTAAACTCGGAAATTGCTTTACGAATGTTTTTACAAATACATTCAGAATAGATATCAAAAAGCAAAAACCAATTAATCATAAAATAAATATTATTTCTACTTCAAGTTACAGTATTAGACAAGATAGATTTATAACCAATCCCGATTTTATTTTTGATATAGAAATAGATGATTTCACACAAAGAACTATAGAAAAAGTCTTTAATCGACCACACATTACACTAGAAAATAATGCTGACTGGGCTCTTGGAATTGTAACAGGTGATAACAAAAAATATATCACTTCAACAAAGCAAGACGGATATGAAGCAATATTCAAAGGGAAAGATATAAAGAAATATTTTATTCCACCCGCCGAGAGTTACATAAAATTTGAGCCCAAAATTTTTCAACAAGTAGCACCAGTTGAAAAATACCGTGCTAAGGAAAAATTGATATACAAATTCATTTCGAGTAAATTAACCTTTGCCTATGATGATAAAGGACGACTTACATTGAACAGTGCAAATATATTAATTCCGAAAATAGAAGGTTACCCTATAAAAATAATTCTTGCATTATTTAATTCTTCACTTTATCAATTTATCTATAAAAAGAAATTCAATACAATAAAAGTTTTACGAGGTAATTTAGAACAACTTCCCCTCCCTATTCTTACTGATTCTGAAAAGAAAAAAATAATTGCACTCGTTGATAAAGTATTGAGAAAAGATGTCGGATATGAAGTAGTTGATGATTTTGTTATGAAATTGTTTAGAATTGCTGAGAAGGAAAGGAGAAGTATTTTGAAGATAGTTTGATGAGAAGTTATTTACATAAAAAATGTTTTTCCCCTATTTTTTATATTTAAATTAACGATTTATAAAAATTAGAAAATAAATGAAGCGTGGAATATTTTTGAAAAGAATGGGAGTTGGAATTTTAGCTCTTTTTATTCCAAAGACTACCCATACAAAAGAAGAAAAGAAAAAATATTTTCTTACAAAATTTTATGTTGCGGGTTTCATATACTATGACGGCGAGACGGTAATTAATAAATTAAAAATTGGTGATGAATTAAAAATTATCCAAGAACCACAAAACTTTTACGATAGACGAGCATTGGAAATTTTTACAAACCATAATGTAAAGCTCGGTTATGTTCCAATGGAACAAAATCCAATACCCTCTCGTTTGATGCGTCAAGAATTGAAAATTGTTGGATTGGTAGATAAGATAAATTTAAGAGCGGATCCATGGAAAATGTTACGTATTAGTTTATTTGCAGAGGTTTAAATAAAAAGGTCAAAAATCAAATAAGGAATAATAATTAATTTTTTTTATGAATAAATTAAATAACAAAAATCACTGGTATGACGGCTGGTTCTACGAAAAATTCATTGCTCCAAATCAAGATAAATTATTTAAGCAAATAAAAAATCTAATCGAGCCAAATTCAAAAGTAATTGATGTCGGTTGTGGAACGGGTAGATTTTCTTTTTATGCCGCAGATAAATGTAAATCCATTCTTGGAATTGACCTATCAGAAAAAAATATCAAAAGAGCAAATATAATGCTCAAGAAAAAGTCAATTTCAAATATTTCCTTTCAACATAAAAGTGTAAGCAAAATAATTTCCAACGATAAGGAACATTTCGATTATGCAGTTATGACTTACGTTATTCATGAAGTAAATGAACAGGATAGGATTACTTTGATTAATGAGATAAAACAGATTTCTGATAAAATAATCGTAGGTGAATATCTTGTCCCAAGAAAAAAAAGTTTTGCATGTTTTGTTAATGAATTGGTTGAATATTTTGCAGGACGTGAGCATTATAAAAATTTCAAAAGTTATGTGAAGAATGGAGGCATCCACGCTCTTGTTAAGGAAACGAAACTTAAAATAATTACGGAAATAAATAATCAACCAAAGACGAGTCAGCTGGTGGTTTTAGGAAAGAGCTAATTTTTATATTAGACAATGCTATGAATACTGTTTGGAAGCTATAAAAAAGCAAGTGGAAAATACTTCAAATATTTTTTGATTATTCAGTTAAAATGAATAAGTTAAATACAGTAAAATTATTACTTTAGCAATTGTTGAGAATAAGGAAATAATATGAGAAATGCATTCAAAATTTATTCTATAATAATGTTTCTATTTTTATGTTTCACTAACGTTAAGGCACAAGTGAAATATTATGAAATTACAGGGATAACGGAACCTGTTGCAGCCAATGGCATTTATGCTTTTATTGGCAATACGGGATATGAAGGAAGACCAACATACAAACATCAATCAGCAGAATATTACATTATCGCATATCTCGATGCTGGAAGTAATTGGTGGATTATTGATATAGATCAATATGATACACCCTATAATGATTTATTCTACATAAATAATGCTTCGATGACACCACCATTAAGCGGATATTCAGTTACATATCCTTATAGTTTGACATATGCAGAAGGTGATCCAATATTAACTATAATTATAT
>JAFGPR010000074.1 GCA_016936095.1 Ignavibacteriales bacterium
ATGAGATTTAGACTTGGTCTTGCGATGAATGTAATTGATACAAGATATTTCAGAGCAACAACATCTGTTGACGCTGTTGTTCCAAATGATAATTCTGAGTATTTAAATACTGGTCTTGAGTTATCATACGATCAGATTGTTTTTGCAAGAATTGGATATAAAGAATTGTTTATGGTCAATGCAGAAGGTGGACTCACTTTTGGTGCAGGAATCAAATACAAAATAAACGATAATTTTAAAGTATTTGTTAATTATGGTTACGCCGATTACAACCGATTAAAAAATGTTCAGTTTATTGATGTGGGAATAATATTCTAAAATAAATTTTGAATTAGGGGCTGTTAAATGACAGCCCTTATTTTTATGAACACAAACAAAATAAAAATTATTTGAATTTATTTAAGGAAAAATTATGAAAACCAAAATTATTACTTTTGCTTTATTACTGCTACTGATTATCAATTTTACTTTTGCACAATCGGAAACACCCGACCCTACAATGTGGATGGCTGATGATGATGTATTTGCGATTGCAATTGATGGTGATTACACTTATATCGGAGGAGCATTTAAAAATATTGGACCAAGAACAGGTTATGGAGCAAAAATAACTTCTACAAGTGATCTGCGAAGTACATCATTCCCAGAAGTTAATGGAACTATATATGCCGTAGCTACAGACGAGAGTGGTGGTTGGTACATTGGTGGAAGTTTTACCCAAGTTGGAGGTGTAGCAAGAAACCGACTTGCGCAGATTACTTCTTCGGGAACAGTAACATCTTGGGACCCAAATGTTAGCAATGGAGAAGTTCGTTCAATCGTGTTGTATGAAGGAGGTGTTTATATAGCTGGAACTTTTACAAGTATTAATGGAGTAACTAGACAAAGAATAGCAAAATTGAATATAGATGATGGTTCCGTGAATACAGATTGGGTCGCCAATGCAACTCGTACAGTTTATACTATTGCTCCATTAAACGGTTATTTATATGTTGGAGGTTCATTTGCTACCATTAAAGATTCATCAAGAAATTGTTTGGCAAAATTAGATACTCTTGCTGGTGATGTTGATGGGACCTGGAGACCACAAATGTTGAGCGGTAATTCTATTATGTCAATCGTAACAGATGGAATCAGTATCTTTGTCGGTGGATTATTTGGTCCAACAACAATAGGTGGTAAAACACGCCAGAATCTTGCTAAATTAAATTCAACAAACGGTGATGCAGATGATAATTGGAATCCTAATCCAGATAGGCAAATATTTACGATGACGGTAAGCGGGTCAAATTTATATGTTGGCGGATATTTTACTACTATTGGTGGGCAGAGCAGAAATAGGATTGCTAAACTACAAAGCGATGGAACAGCACTCTCATGGAACCCAAGTGTTGGTAATGTTGGAGTAGGTGTTAGAACTATCGTAAAATATAAGAGTGATATTTTTTTCGCAGGTGATTTTAATTCTGTTGGAGGACAAGTTAGAAATTATATTGCAAAAGTTGATAGTACAAATGGTAATTTAAATACAACTTGGGATCCAAATGCAAATAGTCAAATATGGGGAATTGTATTCTCGAAAACTTCACCAACAACATTAACTCCAAATTTATATGTCGGTGGTAGTTTTACATCTATAAGCAGAAAAACGCAATGGTACCTTGCAAAAATAAATAATTTAAATGGTTCACTTGATGAGGCTTGGAGACCTCAAAGTCTTGATAATTGGGTTTATTCAATTGCAGTTGATGAGAATTCAGTTTATGCAGGTGGTTTATTTCAAAATGCTGGAGGTGTTACAAATGCAAACCGTTTAGCAAAATTTAATAAAACTGACGGAACTGTAGATGCGGCTTTCCTTCCTAATCCTACTGCTAAAGTAAAAACGATTGTTATTAATAGTAATGACCTATATGTTGGTGGGGAGTTTACAACAATATGTGGAATTGCGAGAAGAAGGATCGCAAAACTAGATAAAACAACTTATAGTCTAGATGGATGGGATCCTAATATGACAGGAACTGTAAATTCAATAGTTATCTCAGGAGAAGATGTTTTTATTGGTGGTGTTTTCTCTGCAGCAGGAAATGGAACTTACCCAAGAAATAATTTAGCAAAATTTACCAAGACAAATGATATTCCTAATCCATCATGGATACCGGAGACAAATGGACAGGTTTATTCACTTTCATTGAGCGGAAGTAATTTATATGCTGCAGGTGCATTTACAACTATTGGTGGATTGACAAGAAATTATATTGCTAAATTAGATACAGCAAATGGTAATGCAATTTCTAATTTTAATGCAAATTGTAACAGCACAGTATTTTCAGTCGTAGCAAATGGAAATATTGTCTTTGCTGGTGGTCAATATACATCAATAGGTGGGCAATCATTAAATAGGTTAGCAAAACTGAATGGAATTACAGGCGCTGCATTGGATTGGAATCCGAACCTTGTTGCAAATGTTAGAACAATGGCAATTGATGGAGACAACTTGTATGTTGGTGCTGAAGTATTGTCTGGATGGAATATTGATTATCATACATTTTTTGCTAGATATAATGATGTTGCTATTCCGATGCCTCAGTTGAATTTGAAGGTATTTTTACAAGGTGCATACAGGTAAAAGAAATCAGACGTCAAACATGAAACGTGAACGAAGAGTAGCGAGTAGAAAGACGAAAAAAGTGAAAAGTAATTGAAATAAAGGGCTGTCAGATATGCAAGTCCTTTTTTTTTGTACGTCAAAACTATGTTTAGAGAAAAACGACTAGAAAAGCGAAATTCATCTTGCAATAACTCGAAAATCTGTTTCGTGAGGAAAACTAGATGGCAAATTTATCGGTTTAAAAATAATATACTTATACGAAATGAGATATTTCGTCTCAATAGGACTCAATATAACAAATGAAGAAATTTCCACTTTCAAGTCTTTCGTTTTTGTTTTCACGGCATTCTCTTTTTCATTAATCTTTCAACATTAAACATTAATATTTTCGATTAATAATTATTATATTTGAATTGGAAATTTAAACCTTTCCTTAAATTATAATTTTAACTCACTTTTTATTTTCTATCAAAATTTGATTATATGAAAAGAAAAATTCAGTTCAGTCTCGTATATAGAGATATGTGGCAATCTTC
>JAFGPR010000006.1 GCA_016936095.1 Ignavibacteriales bacterium
AAGTCGTAATGTTTGAATATCCCTGTAAATCGTCCTGATTGACACTTCAAAACGTTCAGCCATTTCACGAGCAGTAATCAGTCGTTTTGATTGAAGTTGAATGAGTATGCTGGTTAGCCGGTCAAGTCGGTTCATGGCGTGTATTGTGGGTAGTTTAAAGGTTTATAACCCATCATCGCTTTATTGCCATTATAATTATTGCTATTACAATAACGATTAGAGAAAATATTAAGGAAAGAATTAACACGACAGCTATAAATCTCAATATTTTAATGACTAATTGTTTGAGTGAATAATTCCGGTAATTCTTATATGCATATGAGTAATATATTATGGTAATGGCATATTGTCCCCAATAATACACTTCTGTTGATTTTATCATTAAAGCGATCGGGAAAAGTAAAAGTCCTAAAATACCAACCAGTCCTAAAATGAAGGAATTTATAATCAAATGTTCGGCAAAATTATCAGGCTTTCCAAAAACCAGAAAAGCGATGAATGTAAAAAAAGGAAGAAGTAAGAACGAGATGTAATAGTAATATTTAAACAAAGACGTAACCAACTTCTCCATGAAAACCTGACTGTCCGGCGGAAGATTTTTACTATCGCTTTGGTTAATATTTTCTTCATTGGTCTTATCCGGTTCTGAAACCGGAGAGGCAACCGATTGAGAAAAATTCATTTTTGTCGATAATTCTATCATTTCATTGGTATAGAAACCAATAGTCAGTACCGTAATCGTAGTTACAATAGCAAAGAAAGTAAACGGATTTGAATACTTCTTGCGCGTTCCATTTAAATACTTGTCAAATACGAGTCGTGGCCTGACTATTAAGTCTCTTGTTGTGGCCCAAAATTGGCTATCCCAACCTAAGGAAGATATAAAATCTGAAAGTAAATGATTAAGTGTAATCCGTTCATTAATAATTTTTGCACCACAATAGCAGCAATAGTTATCATCTGGATTTAAATCAATGTCGCAGTTTTTACATTTCATATTTGTAGCAATAATTCAAAAATATACGTATCCAGAACAAATTACGGTGAACTAGACATGCAAAGCAGGAGCTTAGGCTAAAACTAAACATATTGCAATGTAAATCATTAGATTATAATTTCCTATCAATTATATCGAAATTCTTCCGGTCTGGATAAAGCGCAGTAAATCATTCAATACCCTCCGATGTCAAGCGTATGCAAGCAACGCTTGGTTGGAGGCTAAGTGTTCTGTGGCGTTTTTATTTTGTTTTTTACCAGTTCATAAAAGTCATTCTTGTTGGTTAACATTGCAGGATGCTTCCCTTTCTTATTGTGTGTTCGGGTAGAGAACTGAGCCAGCGTACGTATCCCGATGAATATCGGTATGGCGTTGGAGACTATCCGCAGGCTATTTACCAAGCGGCAGGAGGCTAAGTGTTGTGCCGTCGTGTTTTATTATCAAATCGTTTTAAAATATTCAATGTGTTCAACCTCTAATTTAAACTTATTCCATTTTGGACAACAACAAGTAAAACTAATCCAACAGCAACTGCAGAAACAACTATGAAATAAACTAATTCAATAACCATTAATTTTAGTATTATTTTCCAGATTTTTTGTTGATAAAGAAATTTACTTCCGATAGTAACATAAACAGGTATGAGAAGAATTAAATAATTCCTGAATGAATTTGAAAAATCTGGAAGAACCAAGGCAAAAAAAAGCACTAAGATTAGGATTACAAACATAAATGCATGCTGATTAATTGCCATTATAAAATGAGTTATATAATAATTCTGGACTTTCCGGTAAAACAACCATAATAAAAACCCGTAAAATGGCATTAATAAGAACATTGCCCATGAAAGGTTGGTTAAAAATTGCCTGAAAAATATTTCAGGATGTTCATTTAAAAAAGCCTTTTTTGACGCAATATCGTCTGCATTCTTGCTTTCAGATTGCAATTTATCATCGATTTTTAAACTATCAGAAGTGTTAAGCGAATCAGCATCTTCAGAATCGCCAAAAATTACAACAGTGTTTCTTTTCTCAGTGTCTGTATTGGTTGTTCGTGATGTATAAATATTAAGCAGTAAGAAAAAAATGAAACTAATAAACACGTAAAACCTAAAAGGTGGCATATATCTCACCCGATGACCTTTTACATAGTCTTTTTCCAAAGTCCCCGGTTTAAATAATACTGCAACAAAAGTTTTCCAAAACCGGGTATCAAAAGCGAACATATTTCCCATAAAATCGACAATGAGAAATTGAACAGGACGCTCAAACTCTTTAATTGACTGACCACATTCCGGGCAAAAATTACCGGAAAATTTATTACTACAGTTTTTACATGTATAGTCTTCTTTGTTAATCATTATTTTTTATTTAACTTACAGATTAATAAGTAATTGTTAATTAATTCCTGTTATTGCATAAGGTATTAGCCGCGATACAACCTGAATTTATAGTACCAGACATGCGGCACAAGCGCATTGCATTTATATCTGTTATAAAAATAGGATTTTGAGTTTAATAAAAACACAACAATTGACCGAATAATCTGATTAGTTGATAAAACAAATAAAATATTCCAAGCGGAATGATATTGCGCTTATTCAAAAACACCCCGGCTAAGCGAAGTTTGCAACTTCGCTTCATCTGCATTGTAGTTTTTAAAAAGTTGCTATGATCAGTTGAAACGAAGGATAAGGTACCAGTGAAAAGAGAATTGAAGTGAGAATTACATCAAGGTTTTATTGAAATGTTTTGCCTGGTAGTCTTTCAGATGACCGGCAAACAGGCTCATCACCATGAGCATCTTGCCGGGCATATGTGTTTAAAAATGGGTGATCATTGGATTTGTTTGGTTAATCTTCAATGAGGCATTAAGGTTCCATCCGGATTCGGAAACCATCCTGTCTGAAACGTAGTCACAGACTACAATTTATTGAAAGCGTAATTGCAAATTACGCTTAGCGGGCAGTGAGCATTTGGCAATTTTTTATTAATTCTGTAATCCTCAATTTTATTTGCATTAAAAGAAAATCTCAGGAGTTTTTTGTTCTTGAAACAAACTGTTTAGACGAATCGCAGCCTCTTTAACCTTGCTTTCTTTTATTTTTCGGGCATTTTCCGGACAATTTTTTATACAAGCACAACAACTGATACATTTTTCTTTGTCGATAATGCTTGTGTCCTCTTTATCAATTGCACCAGTAGGACACACTTCCGCACAAATTCCTTTTTTAGTGCACTTATTGCTAATTGTAATAAAATCTACACTCCAAAGTTCGGTAACACCTCCATAAGGATAATTTCCCGGAATCTTTATATCATTAATTTCATCGATGTTTGAAACAGACCCCAGCTTTTCTTTAATCTTTTTTCCAAAATTTATAGCATACTCTAAATCATCGACCTTTGGCCGTGATTCAGCTATTGGAAGCTCTGTGCTGGAGAAAGAATGCTCTCCAATAAATGCGCCACCAGCAATCGGGATACAATTTTTTCCAGTTAAAATATCTTTGAGTTCCAATAATGCATTACCAAAAGTCCTATTACCATACACAACAACACAAACCGTTGGTGTTATAGTTGCTTTTATGTTGTTCAAATAATTATTAATAAGAGCAGGTACTCTACCCATATAAACAGGAACTGCAACAATGAGCAGCTCATTTTCAATAATTTCTAATTTTTTCTCTCTTTCTTCAGGTTTAGTTATGTCGTAAAGATTTACCTTTTCTATATTTATACCTTTTGCAATACTTTGTGCTACTTTTTTTGTGGTTCCTGTAGGCGAAAAGCATACTAACTTAAGTGATTGAATTTCCATAATTATTCTTTTAAGTTTTAAAATTTACAGAAGATAAAATTATGGGAGCATTGACGTATAAAATAGTATAAACGCGACAGTTAAGTTAGTTTTCCGATTTGTAAGATTGAATTTTCCTGATTGATAAACTTTTTTGGTGTACTTCCTGTATATCGTTTAAAATCTTTAATAAAGTGCATCTGATCAAAGTATTCGTTATCATATGCCAAATCAGATAGTTTTAAATACTTAGTACTAAGCAATTGACTTAAGCTACAATGAAACCTATTAAGAGTAGCATAAGTATTTGGAGGTAATCCAATATATTTTGAATAAAATCTTTCTAACTGACGAATATTGAGACCATTATGTTTGCAGAAGTCTCTAATATCTGAAGTTTTTTCTTTTTTTAGTGAATTAAACACCTCCTGAAATTTGTCTAAATATTGATTTGAATTATCAAGTAAAGAAAGTAGTTCATCTTCAAGAATTGCTAATTTATTAGCGATGTTTGAATCTCCTTTTAAACGCTCACTCATTCTTTTTGCAATCTTGAAACCAACTTCATCAGCGCCTAATATTTGGTTCTTAACCTCAGCTACAGGAATTTTTAGAAAAGGAAAAAATCCGTAAGGCTTAAAACAAATCCCCATGACATCCACATCGCCATTTAGTTTCAATTGCGTGTTTGTATATTGATCTTGTAATCCCAAAAAATAAACATCATCAAGTAGTATTTCATCGTCACCCCGACAAACATAATGAGGAGTACTACTTAAATTGATTCTCATATTGATATTCCTCTAAGGAATTATTTTGTGATTAAGTTGAGCCTGCTTAATACGCAGTTGCCAAAAGAAATTAATATAGTTTCGAAGTAATGGATGCTGAACCAGATATTTCTTTATGTTGTGTTGCATCGGATCGTTTATTCTGATCTTTAATCTGGTAAAGATATATTTATATTATTTACAATCCTTAACTGAATCATATTTATCACAGTCCGCACTTGAATTATATCTGCTCTCAGTGCAGCATGGCTTTACTTAACAGGTTTTGTATCCAATGGCACATTTTGGGTTATCACCTTTACATCCTTCACATTGTCCTTTTGTAAACTTTGGACATGCGCCACAATAAAAGCCATAATATGAAATTAAACCTGTTTGCGTGGTTGAATTTTTCATTCATATTTTGCTTTTGGTTGATTTATAATTTTTATTCCATTAAAATCTTCTAACTGTGAGATAAAACCCCAACCGAAACTCTTTTCTGAAATTTCTAAAATCAATTCATTCTCCCCTTTTTCTAATTGAAGTTCTATCATATGATGTTTATCTAAAACATAGCCTCTATCTTCAAATTTTTCTGATTCATGAAAGCTATTATCTCCAGTAAAAATGCTTTCAGTATTGAGGTATATTCTTATTTTATCACTAAAGCCAAAATATAATTTCTTTTTTTGAGGCTTTATTGAATTTATAATCACTTTTGCTAATACAGTGTTTTTTGATTTTGAAAAAGTAAAATGCCTGTTAAGATTCATCAAATGGTTTTCTTCAGTATCTATATTCTGCCATTTACTTACAATGCTATCATTTAAGAACGGTTTTTCAATTGTGAAATCATAATTATCATATGGTTCAGAAATCAACCAATTTGAAATGTACGTTTTTTTAGAAGCAGTTGCTGGTTCGGGTTTAAAAGATAAAACGGTATCAAGGTTTGTCACCTTAAGATTTGCAAAATAAGCAGGATGATAACTGCAAACGCCAATAAAACCTGATGAATAATCATGTTTTAACTTTACGGACAATACCTGTTTTGGATTATTGTCAAGATAGACTTTTGCAGAATCACCTATAACCTGGATTTTTACATGAAACCATTTCCTTATAGGAATATCAGCAACAGCTTGATAGGCTGTCCCATTGTATAGCTGCCACGTTGCTGACCTGTTAAAAATGGGGTCATATTGTACAGCATCCCATTTCCCGCTGGTATGAGGTTGGAAATAAATGTATTCAAAATTACTCAAAGATGTAATCCTGAAAACAATCCCCAAATATGCTTTGTCTGATGGTGAATATAAATCACATTCAATATTTCCATTTTGAAAATACAAACTATCCAAATATCCAATTCCAGTGTCTTTGGGAATATATGTAGTCAATTTTGAATCAAATTCAGTGATTTCTGAGCCAAAAGTTTTCCAGTCTTTAGATTTGAAATCAATACTTATCGTTTCCTTTTGTGCTAGACAAATACTTGAAACTATTGTAAAGAGTAAAATCAGTTTAATTTTATTCATCTTTCAGTTTTGTTTATCAAGTTTGTGTTGTTCACCAGTGTTGCACACAATGGAAGTTTGCGCAAAAACTCCCAAAACGAAAACTCAAAATACCATTTTGTGGTGCGTTTTTTCACCAATTATCATCACAAATCATCTGACTAAAGTCAAAATATTGAGTAAGCATATCATTTAACAGAATACTAGAGCGATTTTTAAATTGATTATTAAACTCAATTTTTCCCAATTTGAATATTTCTCTTTCGATTAAAGAACTTGCTCCTAGTATATTTAATGTATCAACATGCTTTTCTGTCAGCATTATCCTTCTTAGAGTCACTCTATACCTTCCTTGTTTAAATTCAATAACAACAAAACCATTAATGAAATTATTATTTACATATGGAGCAGCATTAAGGTCCAAAAAACCATATTCTAATGGCTCAGCATCAATATATTTTAATTGTCCTCTTATCTTAGTTTGTTCTTTTTCAACATTCTCAAACAATCCGGCATCCTTAGCTTTTGAGAATAGTTGTTCAAAATCTAATGAAGTTATAAATACTTTTTTCCATATAACTCGATTATTTTCTATATAAAAATTATTAATTGAATCTTGATTTTGTGAATATGCAAAAATACATGTCACCAAAAACACTGCAAATAAAATAATTCGTTTCATTTTTAACACTTTTATAATTCGACTTTAGCTTATTGTATTTTTCCACCCATTTTAAAATAGCAATCCTATCACTTTGAATAAAAATAATAATTATAACTAATAAAAAATAAACTTTGCAACATAAATTCTAATACAATTTTAGTTACTAATCGAATTTAAGTCTAGTTATACCGTCAAACAGGCTCATCACCATGTGCATCTCAAATCTCCTATGTTTGTCGGGCATATATGTGTTTAAAATGGGTGATCATTGGATTTGTTTGGGTAATGTTCAATGAGGTATTAAGGTTCCATCCGGATTCGGAAACCATCCTGTCTGAAACGTAGTCACAAACTACAATTTATTGAAAGCGTAATTGCAAATTACGCTTAGAGGGGGGCACTGGCGGTTATTGTTCTCAATCTGTTATTTTATCAAGTCAATATTACCTCCCCGTCCTACATTGGTATGGGTTGGGCGAAAAGGCTCTTCAGAAAAATTTGAATTTTACAGTGGCTGTATGCTTTTTGCTGATGTGCCTTGTAGCAATGGGATGATCATTCAAACATTTTTATTATTCTGCAAAAAGCATCTCCTTCCATTTCATTTTTTTGCCATTCTTCGCCATTTCTCCAAAAATGTGTAAAAACCATAACTAAGTTTAAGTCGGGGATAATAACTATAGCTTGCCCACCAATGCCGCTGGCACTATAAAATGAGTAACCTGATTGTCTTCCAATCCTCCACAAATATCCATATCCTGTTTGCTCAACACACGAATATTTGCTATATAAGGAATCATAGGGAACGGTTGATTCTTTAATCCATTTTTCTGAAATTATTTGCTTTCCGTCAATATTTCCATTTTGAAGGTATAAATACCCGAAACGAGCCATATCTCTTGCAGTTAAATATGAATCCGCACCACCAATATTTACACCATCGGACGATTTGGGCCAATATCGGATATTTATCCCTATTGGTTTACATAATTCCGTATCAGCCAAATCATATAGTGACATTCCTGAAACCTTTGTTACAAGGGCAGATAATATTTCTGTACTTGGCGAACTATATTCAAAATATTTGTATTTCTCTTTGTTAAAGCGAGATTCAAACATTGCTTCTTTTATTGTAAACGATTTAAAAGTCTTAGGCTTGACATCTAATCCTTCTTGCATTGTTAGTAAATCCTTTATTGTGATTTTAAAATAATTTGAATCTTTTATCTGGTTCTTGTATTCCGGAAAATAGTCAAGCATTTTATCATCGACACTTTTAATATATCCTTTATCAATAGAAATTCCGACCAAAGCAGAAAGGATACTTTTTGTGCAACTTTTTATATTAAATGCACTATTGGAGTTTCCTCCATTAAAATATTCCTCCACAACAAGTTTCCCGTTTTTTACTATGAGGAAACTTTGAATAAACTCCGATGTTTTTAGTTTTTCCAATTCTTTATTTATTTCATTGGAATTAACTCCAAATTCTTCAGGTTTAGTTATTCCCCATTGATAGGGAGTATAATTTGCTTTTATCCACAAACGACCGTTTAAACCCTGTGGCCAGGTTATATAAACCAGTTGAAGAATCAACACATAAAATAGAATTGCCGAAAGTCCCACAAAAAATGTTGTTTTGCGTTTTTTGAAAAAAGCTAATTGAATTAAAAACAATAATACGAGCACTATAATTCCTATGGCTGCGGCAATATCCGGCCAACCAAATTGATACCTTTTTATCAACAAGCTCAGTGTCAATAAAATGGTAATTAAAATGCTATATGTTATTATTTTCCTTTTCATGTTTTAATTCATTAATTCTTTTAATAGTTGATATTCAGTAAATTTTATATCACGCTGAAGTCGGGTAATATTATTGATTACAGTTGTTTGTGTTTGAAAGAAATTAGATCGTATCCAAATCTCTGTATCAGGAAATTCAGTAGTAAATGATTGGTTTATTAAAACTTTAAGTTTATTATCAGCAATTTGCGCAATGCAATAATCTCTATATTTACTGAATTGGATGGCTAAATTATTGAAGTTATTCTCATATTCATTGGGGTTGTACATGTCAATGTTCCAAAAACCCGTTTTCTTAGTTGTTATTCCCTTTTTTAGCTCTTCGAGATTGTTGTATAATTTATCAGACTGTTCACGGACATTCTGATAATTGTTGTTGGAAAAAAACGACAAATCATTAATTTTCCTAATCTCAGAATTATAGTATTCAACATATGCTTCTGTGTTATTTTCAAGATGGATAAAAGCATTTGCGGTATTGTTCTTTTTATATAAATAGCTACTGAATTGTAGAGAAACGAACAGAAATACAAAATATAAAAATGAAAAGTGTATTATTTTGTTCCATTGATATTTATAAATGCTCCAGGCATAAGTTGGAATAAAAAGAATTAATAATGCAAATACGGAAAAAAGAAATATTAATTCCTTATAGGGCCAATTTTGAATAGCAAATAGAATTGCACCAATTGTCAATAAGGAAGAGAATAAACCGTAAATATTAAAAAGAACTGGTTTTTCAGATCTTTGGAGAAGATTGTTGATGAAAAACAAAGGAATAAATCCAAGTAATACTAAAATTCCAGAAAACTGAAAAAATTTTGATATTCGTAAATCAACCAACTGGATAAATACTCCTAAAACAAATAAAACAAGACCAATGGTTGCAAATTGAAAAATGCTTTTTCTGCGAACAAAAATTTTGTAATCAATCAAAAAAATTGTTTCATTTTCAATTTTCTTTATACCGTTGTCTCCAATAGCTTTAAAAGTATTATTAAAAGCCGAATCAAAATCAGTTCCTTTTGTTATTTCATTTTCAATTTCACAACATAAATGGTCAAGGATATCCTCTTTAAGATGAGAAAAAGTTACATTTTGTTTTTCAATCTCGTTCTGAATCCTTTTTATCTGGCTATCTGTAAGCATATTAACTTTAAGCTTTATGTTCTATAATTTTTTGTATAATACTGGTAAAGACTTTCAATTCTTCTATCTTTTCGAGTGCTGACTTTCGTCCTTTGTTACTAAGCTTATAATAAATCCTGTTCCTGTTATTTACTATTTCGGACTCGGTTTCAACTAAATCATCATCTTCAAGTTTGTGTAAAATTGGATAAAGTGCACCAAATGTTAGTTTAATCGTTCCATTTGATAATTCCTCTACTTTTTGTGTTAGTTCATACCCATACATTCTTTCGTGTTGTGTCAATATTTTCAGCACAATAGATTTTATTGAACCCTTAAGTAATTCTTTTGATATCATAGTAATTGAATATACTTCATAATTATATAATGCAATATTATATATAACATTTTTATTATACAAATAATTATGAATGTGTTTTAGCCTTATTTATTGGGTGGAGATATAAAAGCAAGTGTGTTGAAGCGAAGGGTGAGGTTATGGGGTAGGTAGGAAGTTTGCAACTTCGCTTCATCTGCAGTGTAGTTTTTAAAAAGTTGCTATGATCAGTTGAAACGAAGAATAAGGTACCAGTGAAAAGAGAATTGAAGTGAGAATTACATCAGGGTTTTATTGAAATGTTTCGCCTGGTAGTCTTTCAGATTACCGGCAAACAACAGGCTCATTCACCATGAGCATCTCAAATCTCCTTTGTTTGTCGGGCATATGTGTTTTAAAATGGGTGATCATTGGATTTGTTTGGTTAATCTTCAATGAGGTATTAAGGTTCCATCCGGATTGTATTCGGAAACCATCCTGTCTGAAACGTAGTCACAGACTACAATTTATTGAAAGCGTAATTGCAAATTACGCTTAGCGGGGGGATTATGGCAAATGTTTAGTTCAACCTATCCTCCAATGTCCAGTGTATGCAAGCAACGCTTGATTGGGGGCTAAGGGTTACCTGCCGTATTTTTTTCTCAATCTGACTAAAAGGTTAAATATTCCGTGTTGTGTTTCTTCGGTCGCACTATTTGCAACAATTATGTACGCCAATTTATTTTTTTTGTCTATAAGTGTATAGCAGAAGAATGTCCCTGCCGAACCTGAATGCTCAGAAAATTGTTCATCATCTTTATTTACATTACTCCAACCAATTGAATAATCTGTTAATCCGAAATGAAGATAATTGTAAGAGCTTGCCTTTATAACATTGTCATTTCCTAATAATCCCTGTAGATTTAATTGTATAAATTTTACATAATCAGGTAAGGTCATACTGATATCACCTGCCGGTTCTCCAAGTTCTAAATTATAGTTTATGTCAGGTGCAAGTGCCTGTAAAGAGCCGTTTTCAATCCAATGTCCATAAGGTTGGTTTAAGCTAATTTTATTTGGCCAACTGAATTCAATGTTAACATTTAGTTTGGTTAACAATATTTCTTTTGTCAGTTGCTCCCACGTTTTTCCTGAAACTTCTTCAAGCATCAAAGCTGCGACAGTATAACCTGCATTAGAGTAATTATAAACCTTACTATTATTTATTAAAGGTTTTTCAATTAGCAAATACTTGGCAAATTGTTTTCTTTTTTCTGATTTGTCACCTTTAAAATCTGGTAATTCCTGATATTCAAGTCCACTTGTATAGGGTTTTATTTTTGCCCTATGGGAGAGCAAATCAGCTAATGTAATTTCATAAAAGGCCGGGTTGCTCTGTTTTTTCCAATCAGGAAATAAGTCAAAAAACTGTGTAGTCCATTTTATTTTATTGTTTTCAACAAGATATGCTGCAACGTAACCTGTTATTGCTTTTGTATTTGAACCTAAATGAAAATAGTCTGTAATTTTTGCC
>JAFGPR010000075.1 GCA_016936095.1 Ignavibacteriales bacterium
TGCAATAACGCATTCTTTTGCTACTATAGCGACAGGTGGTTTTTCCACTAAAAATGCAAGCATTGCTTCTTTTAATAGTTCAAGTGTCGAAATAATTATTATAATTTTTATGACACTTTCTGCATTAAATTTTGTAATGTTGTTTTCAGTAATAAGTGGTAATTTTAAAGAATTCTTTAAATCGGTAATCGTCCGATATTTTATTCTTCTATTTTTCGTTACAGCGGTAATATCAGCAATTTCACTTTTGGGTAATTATTACGATAATTATTGGGATTCATTCAGGAATGCACTTTTCAATATTGTTTCCATGGGTACATCAACGGGATTTGCAACTACAGATACTTCAGTTTGGCCTGGCTATATACAATTATTATTGATGTTCCTTGCGATTCAGGGTGGTTGTGCAGGTTCTACTTCCGGAGGTATAAAAGTCGATAGAATGCTAATTTTCTTTAAGGAATTTATTATTAATTTGAAAAAATTAATGCATCCAAAAGCAGTTTTCACCGTAAAATTAGATAATCATGTTATCAAGGATGATTTTGTAAGAAAAACAATGCTATTTATAGCAAGTTATATTTCAATTATTTTTATTAGTGCAATTTTATTGGTCGCAATTGGAGTAGGTTTTATAGAAGCATTTTCTGGTTCTATTGTATGTATGGGGGGTGTTGGTCCCGGACTGGGCACAATTGGTTCAATGGGTAATTATTTCTTGTTACCCACTTTTGCAAAATTTATTCTATCAATAGTTATGTTATTTGGAAGATTGGAGATCTTTGCTTTACTGATTTTTCTAACCCCTGCACAGTGGCGAAGGAGTGTAGCATATTAGAATAATTCATATTAAATGAAGACAATAAAAAAAATAATTTTATTGATATCTATTATTAGTTTTATTTTTATTTTTCTAATTACTGCTCAAGACGAAAATATAATTAAAGTTTCGGAAGATGTTTTTTTAAAACAAATATCGGAAAATATTTTCATCCACACTTCATACAAATTTCTTGAAAGTTATGGTAATATACCAGCAAATGGTCTATTGTATATTGAAGATGATTTTGCTGTTTTAGTTGATACACCTTGGGATAATAAATTAACAAAGATACTTTACAATTATGTGTTGGATAATTTAAATGCAAAGATAACTACTGTAATTGTTACACATTCTCACGGTGATTGCATGGGAGGGTTGGAGGAATTACATTCAAGAGGTGTTATATCCTATTGTTGTGAATTGACAAAAGAATTTGCAAAAAGAGACAGTTTACCAATTCCAAAAATTTCATTTTCTGATTCATTAACACTTAAATTTCCAGAAAATACTTTTAAGTTATATTTTTTGGGAGGTGGACATACATTCGATAATATTGTTGTGTGGTTACCCCAAAATAAAATTCTTTTTGCTGGTTGTCTTGTAAAATCATTATACAGTAAAGACCTTGGAAACATCGCAGAAGCGGATTTAATAAATTATCCGATAACTCTTGAAAGGCTTTTAAAGAAATTTCACGATGTGGATATTTTAATTCCCGGACATGGTGATCATGGACGACTTGATTTAATTGAGCATACAATAGAATTATTAAGAAATAATTAAATTTAAATATTTATTATGAAAAAGGTATTAGTAATTGTAATCTTTTGTTTTTTTGCACTATCATTAAAAGCACAACAACAAATTGTTCTAATTTCCCCATTTATTCCGAGTCCAGATACGATATGGGTGTTTTTACCTCAAAGATATAATCCTTTGCAGAATTATCCCGCTATTTATTTGTTGCATGGTAAAGGTGGTAGTTATAAATCTTGGAACGAAATTATTGACCTTGATTCATTAGCTACAGAATATAATTTTATTATTATTTGTCCTGATGGTATTGATGACTTGTATTATATGAACAGCCCAGTAAATATAAATTATCAGTATGAAAGTTATTTCTTTAATATTCTATATCCAATCATACTTAAACGATTTTCAATTGATAACGAAAAAATATTTATTACAGGATTCAGTATGGGGGGATTTGGTTCCTTTTATTTATTTTTAAAGAAGCCGGATTATTTTCTTAGTTGTGGAAGCTCAAGTGGACTTTTAGATTTAAATTATTCAGCAAGTAAAAATGATAGAATTTCTGAACTATTAGGTGACTATAAAAATAATAAATCCCGATTTAATAAATATTCACCGATTAATAGTCTTTCGAATATCGTAGGGAAAAACAAACACATTTTTTTTGATTGTGGAACCGAAGATTATTTATATGAATCAAATAATAAGTTCAGGGAAAAATGCAGAAAATTAAAAATCAAAGCAACATTTATTTCACAACCAGGTGACCATAATTTAATTTATTGGCGTGAATCAGTCAAGTTTCAATTCGATTTTTTTAATAAGTTAATTGCTCCAAATAAAGATAATAAATAGATATTAAACAAGAGGGATATTATGTGGAAAATGAATAAAGTTTGGTTGTTTACTATAGTTCCATTTGTAATTATGGGTATAATTTTTATAATTCTAGGTTTCAATGCTGAACCTTGGGAATTAACTGACGACGGTTATCCATTAGATACATTTTGGTCTATTATGGGAGGAAGCTTTATATTTTTTGCTGTCGCACCACTGATGATATTTGTGATTTGGAATAAAAGGAAAATGAAGAAAATTCAAAATCTTCTTGCTTTCGGATTGAAAGGAAAAGCAAAAATATTAACCATCGGACCTACCGGGACTGAAATAAATAATGTTCCTGTTATCAAGATGGAATTAGAGATATCAATACCAGGAAGAGAAAAATATATTGCAACCCATAAAGAATTACTTAATCCCTTTGAGTACCATTTATATTCATCTGGAAAAATTATTGATATAATAGTTGATAGAGATAAACCGAATACACTAATTATTGTAAAGATACCGAATGAAAATGATAATTCACAGAAACAAAATTTTACATAGGGTTAGTGGATTTAATACTTTTTCTTTCCTTTCTAAAGTTCTTTTAATATTTTTAAAAAACAAAGTAATTTAATATTTAATTATTTCTTGTAAATCTTTATTTATTAAATATTGAAATTTTTTTTTAATTATCAAGTAGTGTTAATATTTTATTTATTTGAAATACTTGGAAATCATCATCGTGACTCAAAATTTCAATTTTAAAAAATATTTCTTTTGCACACATAGCTCCATATTCTGCACACATAGTCACAAATTCTACACACCTACGAGATTTCACTTGCAAAATTTTCGTAAAGTTTTATATTTAATTTGTAGATATAATTAGTTATTGCAATTTTTAATTAGTTTTAAATTAGGTTTAATGATTTTTTACCTTTAATTAATTGAATAATAATTCTACCTTTTTTTATAATTGAATAAATATTTAAATAATTTCAAAAGTGGTATTATGAAACGCAAAAATTCTCTTATATTTTTTTTATTACTTTTATCATTCACTTACCTGGATGCGCAGGCCTTTGAATGCACCATTGAACAAAGTGTGAATCCCACCCTTGATAGTCTTTACATTAGCTTCTTCATTCAGAAGACTAGTGGTGAGGATTTTATTATGGGTTATGCAATTTTTAAAGTGCATATTGAAAGGGCAACTGTAAATATTTCTAATGTTCCCAAAATTGTAGAGAGTAATATTTGGCATGACAATTCAAATTATACACAGATGATAGCAGGAAGAAATATTCCAAATAGTTGGGTATCTTTACAAATATCTGGTATTACTCCAAATGGTTATGTAACCTCTGCTCGCCAGTTAATAGGGACAATAGCTATCCCAATATTAGATCAGACGAGTGTTTCCGGTGTAATATGGAATTCTTCTGAAGTGTATGATGAAAAATCGAATTTAATCATAGTAGGTAATTTTGCAAATCCCCCTCCTTTTTTTCTGAATGATATTAATTATAATTCACCATAACATAATGAAAAAAAAATTTTGGAATTGATTTTATATAAAATTTGTATTGTTAACAAAAAGTAAAAACACCTAAAATAATCACTATGTAAAATGTTCTTTTTATAAATGAATATTCCCTTAAATAATTTAATTAAACTTAAAGAGCAACACTATGGAACGAACAAAAACTTTCTTATTTTATTTTCTACTTTTAGTGTTCACTTCCTTAAATGCACAAACATTTGAATGCACAATTGAACAAAGTTTGAATCCCACCCTTGATAGTCTTTACATTAGTTTCTATATCCAAAAAACAAGCGGACCTGATTTTATTATGGGTTACGCAGATTTTAGAGCGAATGTAAAAAAGACAGCGGTAGATATTACAAATTC
Organism: Ignavibacteriales bacterium; assembly: GCA_016936095.1. Classification (GTDB taxonomy): domain Bacteria; phylum Bacteroidota; class Ignavibacteria; order Ignavibacteriales; family Melioribacteraceae; genus JAFGPR01. The sequence continues at coordinate 4,320 of JAFGPR010000075.1, forward strand.
GCCAACAGTAGTTGCTGGAGGTATTTGGCATGATAATGCAAATTATTCTCCGATGTCAACGGCAAGGCATATTCCAAATAGTTGGGTATCCTTACAAATTTCAGGTATTACTCCCAATGGTTATGTCACCTCTTCACGCCAATTTATAGGTACAATAGCTATCCCAATAATTAATACAGTCGATACTTCTGGTGTAAAATGGTTCGATTCGGAAGTGTATGATGAAAGTTATAATTTGGTAAGTGGAGAAAGTTATGTCGATCCTTCGATGTTTTGGCTTGGGTATATTGAATTAATTTTGCCTACTAATGGAACAATATATACAAGCAATACTTCAATAGATCTGGAATGGAAATCAAACTATCCTAATAATTATCTTTATTGCGATAATGGGATATCAGCCGGTATTGATACAACTAGTCCCTTTTCGACGGGAGAGTTAGATTGGGGTACAACTTATTCTTGGTATATTGAATATGATACTTTAGGAGGGCAAGTTCAGACTCCTACTTGGCAATTTATTATTGAAGATGCAATAACAATAACCTATCCAAATGGTGGAGAGGTACTTAATAAGGATGTCTCATATACAATAACTTGGAATGATTATCTTAGTGAGAATGTTAAAATAGATTTGTACAAGGGAGGTGTATTTGATTCGGAAATAATCAATTCGACATTAAGCAACGGTTCTTATGTTTGGACAATACCGTCAGGATTGATAACTGGAGCAGACTACAAAATTCGGATAACCAGCACAACAGACAATTTAATATATGATGAAAGTGATGTGGATTTTTCCATTAGAGACGCAATCGAGGTTACCTATCCCAATGGTGGCGAGATACTTAACAAGAATGCCTCATATAATATTACTTGGGATGATAATATAAGCGAGAATGTAAGGATAGAA
>JAFGPR010000076.1 GCA_016936095.1 Ignavibacteriales bacterium
AAATCGACATTGACAAAAGCAAAGTATAGAAAAACTCCCATCAATACAAATGGGAGCAAATATTTAATCCATTTTTTTACTGTATGTAATAATTTATCTGAGGTCAACTACTTTAGTCCCATTTGGTGCTTGAAATGTAAATTTTGAATTGCTTATGCTCGACTCTGTATCAATATTTTTCAACTTAAGTGTAAATATAGAATTATTAAGATCTTTTATTTCAATTTTATTTACCATAAGATTATTATCAATCCATAAAATTGAATACATAAAACCCAACTCGTCAACATCATTTGGTGTCAACTTCAATGTGTTTGAATTTCCATTTACCAATTCAACTGAACAATCCGACGGGTATTCCAAAATATATTTTTCCAATGTAAATGCACTTGCGTCGTCTTCCAACAAATTGATTACCACCCTCTTCATTCCTTCGTCATAGTTCCATATGTTAGTTCCGTCTGACACAATTATTTTTTTAGGCATTTCAACACGGAATTTATTTCCTTTAGCAAAATAAAAAGTACCCGTAAATTCTTTATTACCCTGCCCCGGATTCTGGACAAATTCAGCTTTAAATTGATTTATAGATTTGAATTTATCCTGCATCTGTTTCAATCGCTCAGTCGCATTCTGAGCAAATAGCAGTGTCAGACAAAAAATAAAACCAAAAAACAAATACTTTTTCATTATATACCTCTTAAATAATTTTTTAATTCTTCTTCGTTTTCCACAAAAACTTCGCGAGCTTTGCTACCTTCTGATGGACCAACAATCCCTAATTCTTCAAGTTGGTCAACTATTCTTGCTGCCCGTGAATATCCTAATTTCAATCTTCTCTGCAATAATGATACCGAACCTTGCTGATGACGAACTATCACACGTGCAGCTTCTTCGAGTGCTTCATCCCAGTCACCAGATGTGCCAGTTTTAGCGTTTTTCTTCTCCACGACAGATGGAAGTAAAAACCTTTTTGTATATCCTTCTTGCTTATAAATATGGTTCGTTACTTTTTCAACCTCATCTGTAGATAAATATGCATTTTGAATTCGTATTGGCTTTGGCAAATTACCTGGTAAAAATAACATATCACCTTTGCCAAGCAATTGTTCTGCACCATTCATATCAAGAATTGTTCTTGAGTCAATTTTTGTCGCTACCTGATAAGCAATTCTTGCTGGAAAGTTTGCTTTTATTACACCCGTAATGACATTAACCGAAGGCCTCTGCGTAGCAAGAATTAAATGAATACCTACGGCACGAGCCATTTGTGCAATTCGTGCAATTGGTGCTTCAACTTCCTTGGCTGACGTTATCATTAAATCCGCCAACTCATCAATAACAATGATAAGATATGGCAACTTGTAATGAATCATCCCTTCGCCATCTGGTTTGTTTTTCTTATTTGATAATTCTATTTTTCTATTATATTCTATTATACTTCTAGCGCCAATTCTTGCAAGTTTCTCATAACGTTTTTCCATCTCAATTTCAACTGATTTTAAAACGTTGATTGCATTCATTGGAGTTGTTATTATTTCTTCTGTCATATCAGGTGAAACAGCAAGATAATGTTTTCTCAATCCTTTGTAATAGGACAATTCAATTTTCTTCGGATCAATAATAACAAATTTGACCTCTGACGGATGCTTTGAATAAATCATACTTGCCAACATCATATTTATACCGACACTTTTACCGGAACCGGTAGAACCTGCTATCAACAGATGAGGCATTGTTGTGAGGTCGGTAATATATGGTTCACCCGAAATTGTTTTTCCCAATGCTAAAGGTAATTCAAAATCAACATTTTTTAATTCTGCCAAAATCGGTTTAGCGTTTACAATTGCAGGTTTATTATTCGGAATTTCGACACCTATTACACTCTTACCGGGTATAGGTGCGATTATTCTTATTCCTCTTGCGGAAAGTGCAAGTGCAATATCATCTTCAAGACTTACTATTCTGCTTATTTTTACTCCCGGTGCAGGAACAATTTCATATAAAGTAACAACAGGACCGGGTATTACAGTAATATCTTCAATGTCTATGTCAAATAATTTTAATTTCTCTTTTAATAATTCTGCGTTATGTTTTAATTCTTCTTCAGGCACTTTTAACGATTCGTCAGGAACATCATTCAACAAAGCTAAATTTGGTTTGATGAAATCAATATCTTCCTCCCATTGATTGGGCAGTTTTTCTTCCTTTAAAATATCTATTTCAATTTTATCATTCTTCTCTGTATCTTTAATAATTTTCTTTATCTTTTCATCTTCTTCTTTTGCAAACGGATCAATTATCGGCTTATTATCAGTTTGGAGTATCTTTATTTTTGTTTCCTTAGATATCGGTTCGGAAATTAATTGACCATTTTCCTCCTGCTCACGCATTCTTTTTATTTTTCTCAAATTTTCCTGTGATCTATCTTCAACTCCAATTTTTCTATCGTAAGATTGTTCCTGCCTTCTTTCAAAAACCTTATTCCACAACTTTTTAATAAACTCCATTACCTTGTGAAATTTAACATCAAATATTACTGCGATTATCAATCCTAATAAGACCAAGAAGAAAATAATTCCACCTAGAGGACCAAGAAACCTTCCAATGATGGAGCCAAGCATAAATCCAACTTTACCCGATAATTCATTTGTGCCAATAAATATATCAAGTGAATGCTGAAGCAAGCCGAAAAAAGAAGCAAGCAAAACACCGATACTAACTACAATGTTACTGAATTGCAAGAAAAATTTATATGGCTCGCGACGAATTATAGTGTATCCCCACAAAAATAGAATAATTGGAAAAATAATCGAGAAGTAACCAATAGTAGAATTGATTAAAAAGTTTGAAACATAAGCCCCGAACACCCCCATCCAATTATACGATTGAGTTGACTTATCAAATATCTTCTCAAAAAATTCATCGAGCCGATATGTAAAATTTGAATGGTCGTAACTTGAATAAGAAAGAATACTAAGCAAAACAATTAATGCTAAGGCACATAATAAAACACCCAATAATTTTTTCTTTTTCTCAATTGGAATAATGAAATAACTATTCGAGTTGTTTGGTTTAGTGTTTTTTGTATTTCTTCTTTTTACTGCCATTTTATTCTTTATTTTGAATTACTCAGATTCCTT
>JAFGPR010000077.1 GCA_016936095.1 Ignavibacteriales bacterium
CAACGGTTGCGGTATGAAATCGTTGGGGATTGCGGGCTACTATCCTGTCCTGTTACACCGAACTTAATGCGTGGCAGAATGTTTTAATAACCACTTAAACCCCAATGTTTTATACCGCGTGTTATCGCTTGGTGTTTTGTTCTTTCATTCTCTGCCGCGTTATTTTTCAATTATTTTCCAACTACCTGTTTTATCACTTCCAACACGTTCGATTTTTCCGTATTCTTTAAGCTCTTTTAATTTTCGTTTAACAGTGCTTAAACTTATTTTTAATTTGTCGCCAATTTCGGTTGCTGTAATCTTATTATTTTGATTTAATAACGAAAATACAGTTTCATTTACAGTGTCATTTTCTGATTTTACAGTGTCATTTTTTGCCAATGCAGTGTCATTGTACTGAACATGCATTTCTCGGTTTTTCAAAATATACTTTTCTCCAAGCAATAAATTTGAAAGAAAGTGAATTAGATATATTTCGGTTTTGTGAATTCCGTTGGATAAATCTGCATAGTTGGCTCGCACAAGTGCATTGCGGAAATACCATGAATGTTCTGCAAACATGTCGTTGTTTACTTCTTTAAAACCAAGTTTGCGGAGATATTTTATTAAAAAAATAGCAGTAGTTCGTGTGTTTCCCTCTCCAAAAATGTGAATTTGCCATAAATAGCTAATAAAATGAGCCAAATGTTCTATAATTTCTTGTTGACTTAATCCTTTGTAATTGAATTTTTTTTCCTGCTCAAAATCGTACTCCAATGTATCTTTTAAACTTTCTGCACTCGCATACAATACAGTTTCCCCATTTAAAATCCATTCCTGTTTTGTGATGTTATAATCACGGATTTTACCAGCAAACTTGTAAATGCCTTGAAACAGCCTTCGATGAATTGTTATGTATTCAACAGGTGAGAAAGTGAATGTTTTTTCACTTAATATTTCAGCTATTCGTGCTGAAACCTTGTCAGCTTCTTCAGTTCTGTCCTGGTCTGTTTTTGCTGGATGTTGGATATAGTAACTATCAATTCGATATTTTACTTCTTCAATGGTGATGTCGCCTTCAATATTTTGTCTGGCAGTTTCTATCAGATAGTCAGATGGTTTCAGTCCATCAACTTGCTGTAAGCCTATGGCAGTTTTCCAAACTTTTGCTTTTTCTGTTTTGTTTGGTTCGCCTTGCCGTAAATATTCTTCAAAATTATCCATTGTCAGAACTACAATTTTTTTAATCGAACAGTTTTATTAAATCAAGATGAAGATAATAAAATCCTAAGCTTTAATTTTATTTTTCTTGTCTTTCATTCAATTGGTTTTTGTCAATTTAAGATGACTAAATCTACATAACGCGCTTACAGTTCGATTTTTACACTTAGCGATAACGTTTACATGTATGAAATGTTTGGGGTTTGCGGGCTCGTCACTGTCAACCGTTACAAAAGATGATGAGGGACAGAATGTTTCAAGTAGCCACTAACCCCCCAAATGTTTTATACATGCTGTTAGCGGTTCGGGCTTTCTATTTCTTAATCTCAAAGTGTCCTCCATTAGGATGTTTTGCTTGGCAATCACAGCTTGTATATTTATTGTCTGCAATCCAAATTAGGTTATCCTTGTTTTTAAAATACCAATCCTTTACGGCATTTTTAAATTCCAGTCTATTCTTAAAGTCTTCATTCAAATGATTCCAATATGAACAATAACCACATCCATTCTTGTCAAATTCAACACCCAACAATTCAAAGGTAGGAATGTCTTGTATAATCTCCTTTAAAGCAACGTATGCGATATCAGCAACTTTATAATCTCCGCCAAATAGTACAACATTCGCTTTAGTAAGAGTTGTATCATCCAGTTTGTCAATTAGTAACTCAATAACACCTTGTCTCATTTGTACTACATCCCAAAATAAATTGTCGCCACAAAGTTCATATCTACACATATATGGCATTTCTGTTATGTACTTTAAACTGTCGACTTGTGATAAAACCTCTCCAAGTTCATTTCTCATTTCTTCGGTGCAATCAGTCAATCTTTTTATGAGTTCGTAGTCAACTTGATTATCTATAAACTTATCATACGATGATTTTTCAAACGAAATTGGTGACGAAAATGAAATAGAATATAAAGTGTCAGAATATGTCATTTTATCCGGATTCCACTCATATTTATCGCTAGGATATTTTTCTTCATATTTACCCCATTCTGCGTAATGTTCACGATAAATAATTTTAACAGTCTTGTTATCCTTAAAATATACTGTTTTAGATGAGTATCCTAATTCAGCCGAATAGGTTGAACTAATAAAAAGTAGTTTGTCTCCTTGATAATATCCGTTTAATCCACCTCCACATGCTGACATATTAGGATAAAACACTTTAATCAAATCATTCTCCGATTTTAGCTTATTAATATTGCTACAATAATCCTCAATTTCGCCTTTTGTCCATGTTTGTCCAAAAGAGATTTGTGTGAAAAGAATCAGTATTACAATAATTAATCTCATAGTTTCAATTTATGCAGTGGTTTTTCGCCTGACCGCTAACGGTTGCGGTATGAAATGTTGCCGGTTGCGGGTGAATCTCCTATCAAATTACACAAAAGTTGAAGCGGGCTACAACCTTTGAAAAACCTACTGTCCCGGCAATTTTTTATACCGCGTGTTAGGGCTTGTTGTTGATTTCCACTCGGATTATATTATTCAATGAATCCTTTTCAATATTAATTTTTGAGCTGGTCTCTCCTTTTATTATTATATTTTTATCAATCTCAATAATTTTTTCAGAACTCATTTCAGTCTCTGGTTGATTTGACTCCATTGTAAAGAAGAAAACTCCAGTAAAAATTAATCCGACTAAAAAAGATAGAATTGCAATTATATTAAATTTACGAGCATCCTTTGCTTTTACATTTAATTCTCCTCTATCAAGTTTATAGATATAACAATTCAGAGAAATAATACTACAAATGGCAGTAATTAAGAAAAGTGAAAGTGAAACAATCAGCGGAAATGGAAATCCCGTTTTTAAGGAGGAATTATATGCTAATAATCCACCAATCAGGAATGTTGATAATGTCAAGTACAGTTTTAATGATTCAACATTAACCTCAATTGCTTTAACCTTTCCTATTCTTTTTTTCTCTTTCATTATTACTTATTAACATGGGTAAATATCACAATTTCCTCTACTTTTCATGCTGTTTTTTGCTTCCAATATTGTCTTTGAATTTACTATTCGTCCATTGTCAGAAGTCCTATACAAAGTCTGAGCAAAAGTTCTTGTTAATTCACGAAGATTTTGATTATGGTATCTTTCTCTTGTCTGCTTTTCAGAATATGAAAAAGTCCTCATACTTTCATTAATTGAATTCTCAACATTTTGAATTCTAAATTCTTCACGAATTAAACCAAGCGAATCAGAAATGCTTCTATCAGTTAGCTTTCTCCATTCGTTCATAAACTCTTCTCGTAGTAAATCATTAATTTCCATGTTTTATTTTTTTATTGGTTAATATATGCAGTGTCGTTTTTTTTCAATAAGCCCTAACGGTGGCAATATGACCAGTGGCGGTTTGCGGCCAACATCACTGTCAACCGTTACAAAACTTGATGCGGGGCAGACGCTTTCATTTTACCACTACGCCCGCCATTGGTTATATTGCGTGTTGTGGGTATGTGCATTTTTATTCAATTAATAATCCTTCTTCTATCAACACATCGTTTGTAAATGTAATAAAAGGGTCTGTCAAATAATAAAGCTTTAAAATCTCAAAGAGACGATACCCTTTCATATAAATTGAATGATTCTTTCCTTTATTATCTACAGGAAACCTGAAAAACATTGAATTCGTATCTAATTGGTGAATTGTACTATTCAGATTTTCATACTGTTGTTTGTAATTTTCCAATTGTTCTTTGGTCTTTATATCCATCTTCTCAATATCAAGCTTATTAATGTATCCATTAGAACCACCAAAAAGATTATATAAGGTTTCCAGAGAATGAATTTTTTCAATTTTTCTATCCGATACAATAGTGGTTAGTTTTCGTGCTTCCAGAATATTGAATTTAAGTGCAATCTCAAGTGAATGCCTTACTAAAAATAGCAGTGGAAGATATACTTTATTGATATCATAGTTTTCAAACAACACGCCTTCAACAAGAAATTCAATTACTTCATCATATTGGGTACGAATGTGACCAAGTCCACGACATTCTCCCATATGAAAGGTCAAATCCCATTTTTTTCTCCTATTATCATAATCGAATGATTCACAAAGTTGCTCAATTTTAAAGCTTTCTGAACTTTCAAGTCTATTATATTCCTTTATCAATTCTGAAATTTCAATTCGGTGTCCATAATCAAAAAAGGGTTTACCAGTCCCATTATTTATGTAGTATCTAAAGCAAGCACCATCAGAATCATAATTCAATCTTAATGCTATGTTTTTAAAATCAAAAGAAACTAATTCTTGGTTATAAAAACTTTCAATGAGTTCTTTTAAATCATGCGTGTTGGGAATAGAATATCTGTTTAAAGCAAGATTTCTTTTTAAACAAATCTCAAAATAGTGTCTTATCAAAAACAAAATGCCTCTAGCTCGACAATTAAAAGCATAATTTCTATTTAGACCCTTGTTAAACACTTTTTGTAAGGTATAGCTATAGCAATCGCAATAATGCTCCCAAGTTGATAAATGTATCTCTTTATCAAATATGAATTTATCTCGTGATTCTTTATCTGTAAAATCGAACTTCCTTAGTAGCATTGTCTTTTTTTTGCATTACCCACAACGGTGGCAATATGACCAGTGGCGGTTTGCGGGCTCGTCCCTGTCAACCGTTACAAAACTTGTTGCGGGGCAGACGCTTTCAAG
>JAFGPR010000078.1 GCA_016936095.1 Ignavibacteriales bacterium
CTGCTTGTTCAGTAGTTGCGGAATCAATGCTTGCTTGGGTAATAGTAAAATATTTCAAAGAAAAATTTGGTGGTGATTCAATGGAGGAAACAAAGCGCACTTACAATATTTACAAAAATTGTTTGAAGTAGACTAATAAATAATAAATTTTCAAAATTAAAAAGGCTGTCAAATTTGACAGCCTTTTTTATTATAAAAAATTATTTCATCAATATCATTTTCTTAATTTCTGAATGATCAGGTGTTTCGAGTCTATAGAAATATATACCTGATGATAAATAAGAAGCATCGAATTCAACTTGATGAGAACCAGCATCCACATAATTGTTTACCAAGGTTGCAACTCGTTCACCGAGAATATTGTACACAGAAAGCTTAACATTTGTTGAGTTTGGTATTGTAAATTTAATATTCGTAACTGGATTAAATGGATTAGGATAATTTTGTTCCAAATTGTATGAAGTAACTGTATTAGAAAGTTCTTCCACGGGGAGAGTGCCTAATACAATACTTAACTTATAAGCATTAGAATCACAATCCATAATTAAAGAGAAATCTGGTGCAACGAAAGCTACCCAGTCACCAGGAGGAAGCTTCTCGGTTAAAGTTGAATAACTGCAAGGAGTAATATTGGTATTACTGTAAAAAGATGAAACAGGACATCCCAAACGCAAATCAACAAATCCTAAAACTGTTGGGAATTCAGATTCACAAGATAATGTAATTGTTGTAGTATCTAGAAAGTTAAAAAGATACCAATCAGTATCTCTAGTGCTTCCGTCAAACCAAGCATTACCTATTATAACGTTTCCAACATTAACAGTATCAAATGTCGGTGTTGACATATTGCAACCACCATTTGAGTCATCACCGCAGGGTTCATCTTCGAAAATTGCAAAATAAGGTGTATCTACTGGGCAGAAAGATGGTGCAGATGTAGGTGTTCCATCAAGTGTGAACCAATAATCTAATGAGTCCGATCCACACTTGTAAAATTTACTCCAATCAGCTGCACCCATCCAAACAGCGTAAGCACCTGGACTGAGAGTACCGCTAATTTTACCTGTATCTAATCCGGAAAAGGTATCATTAAAAAGAGTTGTTATATGACCACACCCATCAGTCATATCTATAATAAAGCCTAGCCCATTAAATTCACTAACGGTGGTAAACTCAAAATTATAATAACTATCTAATTGGAATAAGTACCAGTCTGTATCGCGATATGACGCACCACCAATTGTATCCACCCAGGCAGTACCACATATTGTATCACCAAAATTAATATTAGAATAGTAAATATAAGGTGGAGTATTACATCCTCCATTAACAGAGTCAAGAGCGGCAACTTTACAAGGTTCATTTTCTTGTATTGCTCCGGGAGGACATGTCAACGGGATGAATGCAGAAATATCAGATGGTTGATTAACTGATATAATCTCATTTCCATCAAATTTGCTACTTAAATTCCATTTTGGAGCTTTGTCAGAAGTAGTGACTTGAGCATAAGAAGTAAAAACGGTTAACAACAATATGAAAATACTTATTAATAGTTTTTTCATAGTAAGACCTCCTTTAATTTGTTTTTTGATGTCCAAAATATAGTGAATAATTCCACAAAGTCAAATCGTTTTTTTTTTTTTTACGAAATATAAATTGTTATTAAATCAGAAATAATATGATTTATTTTTATTAGAATGTTTATTTTTGGGAAAATTCAATTAAATTTGCATTGTTAATTGTTAATTAAAAATAAATTAGTTTTTATATGTCATTATTACCAATAGCAATCTATGGAGATGAAATTCTCAGAAAAAAAGCCAAAGAAATTTCCAATATTGATGATAATTTAGTTAAGCTTGTTAAAGATATGTTTGATACAATGAGAAATGCAGACGGGATTGGCCTTGCAGCTAATCAAGTAAATATTGATAGACAAATTTTTATTGCGGATGTTAGTATGCTTGAAGGATACGAAAAATTTAAACCTTTAATAGCCATTAATCCAAAAATTATCTCATTCTCTGATGAAGTAGTAACAATTGAAGAAGGATGTCTTAGCTTGCCCACGCTTAGAGCTGATGTAGTTAGACCAGCAGAACTCAAATTGAAATATTTGGATCTTAATGAAGAGGAAAAAGAGATAGAATTTGAAGGTTTTATTGCACGTGTTATTGAACATGAATTCGACCATTTAATGGGGAAGTTGATACCAGATAGAGTTGATGAGAAAACAAAAAAAAAACTATCAAATGTTCTTGATAATATATTAAAAAGACAATTTGAAACCGACTACCCAATTAACATTAAGTAAACTTTTCAAAAATATATGAAAATAGTTTTATTTGGAACCCCTGATTTTGCTGTTGCCACTTTAGAAAAATTAGTAAATAGTGTTTATGAAATATCTACTGTTGTAACAATTCCTGACAAGCAAATGGGTAGGGGACAAAAAATATCGTTCAGTCCAGTAAAAGATTTTTCACTTAAACATAATATAAATTTACTTCAACCAGAAAATTTAAAAGATGAAAAATTCATTTTACAACTTAAAGAACTAAATGCAGATTTGTTTGTTGTTGTTGCATATAAAATTTTACCCGTTGAAGTTTTTAGCATTCCAAAAATGGGGACATTCAATCTTCATGCATCTTTATTACCAAAATATAGAGGTGCAGCACCAATACAATGGGCATTAATAAACGGTGAACAAAAAACAGGTGTAACTACCTTTTTTATTAAGGAGAAAGTTGATACAGGTGACATAATATTACAAAAGGAAGTTTCTATATCTGATAAAGATGATTACGGTTCACTATATGAAAAGTTGAAAATAGATGGTGCTGATCTGGTCCTGGAATCCATTGAATTAATACAAGAAGGAAATATTGATTTGTTAAGACAAAACGATACACAAGCTAGTCCAGCACCCAAAATAACAGACGATTTATGTGTCATTGATTGGAATAAGTCTGCTAAAGCAATTAATAATTTGATTCGTGGTTTGTCACCAGTACCAGGTGCTTATTTTATTTATAACGATAAAAGATACAAGATTTTTAAAAGTGAAGTTGTAAGCTATTTAAACCTGAAAATTGGAGAAGTATATCAGACTAAAAATGAATTAATTGTGGGGTGTGGATATAATTCAATAAAAATTTTAGAAGTACAGCCAGAAGGAAGAAAAAAAATGAAGACTGAGGAATTCCTAAGAGGGTATAAAATATAAGTTGGAGGAAAAATGAAAAAGGATATGAAAAAAAGCAAATCGGATAATTCAAATTATTCGATGGAGACAAGACTATTGCTGGGAAAAGATTTTACTGAGAAATGGGATTTTTCTCATCATGTTACCGCACCAATTTCTTCATCTACTACGTTTCGATTAGACTCTGTCGATCGCGGTGCTCGAGGTTTTATGCAATTTGGCAATATCGAGGATTTTATCGAAGATCCTATCTTCATTTATGATCGGTTAGGTGAACCTAATAAAGATATTCTTGAAGAAAATTTAGCCTTTGCTGAAGAAGGTGAATCTGCTGTTACTTTTGCTACGGGTATGGGAGCGATATCTGCTATTATGGGTATTCTTACAAAATCGAATGATGAAGTAATTGCACACAACACGATGTATGGATGTACAATTTCTTTATTTAACAATTGGTACCCGCGTTACAACATAAGAGTGATTTATACTAATTTAACAAATAAAGAGAATTTAGTAGAAAATATTACAGAAAAGACAAAGGTTATTTATTTCGAAACACCAAGCAATCCAAATCTTGATATTATTGATATAAAAGCAGTAAGAAAAATAATTGATATTGAGAACCAAAAGCGAGATGATGCAAATAAAATTTATATTGTAATTGATAATACATTTTCTACTCCATATTGTCAGCGTCCAATAAAATTCGGTGCTGATTTTGTAGTTCATTCTTTGACAAAAGGAATTGGCGGTTTTGGAACCGATATGGGTGGAGTTGTTATAGGTCCTAAAAAATTCAAAGGAATGTTGTTATTATATCGAAAAGATTTTGGAGCAGTATTATCGACAAAAGCTGCTTGGGCAATTTTGACTTACGGATTGCCTACGGTTGCATTGCGTCAAAAGAAACAAATTGAAACCGCACAGAAAATTGCTGAATATCTTGAAAAACATCCAAAGATTGAATTTGTTAATTATCCAGGATTAAAGTCTTATAAACATCATGAAGTTGCCAAAAAACAAATGCTTGATTTTGAAGGAAATTTTGCTCCCGGAAGCATAATTTATGTTGTTCTCAAAGGTAATAATCCTGCTGAGAGCAAGGAAAATGGTAGCAAATTTATGGACTACATTGCAGAAAATGCTTATACGTTGACTTTAGCTGTAAGTCTTGGACATAGTAGGACACTTATAGAACATCCAGCATCGATGACTCATTCGGTTATTCCTGCTGAGGAACTTGAATCAAGAGCAATTGATCCAGGTGGTGTCCGTATTGCTATTGGTTTAGAGAATGCAGATGATATAATAAGTGATATTGAAAAATCTTTAGAAATTATTTAATTCAATAGTTTGACTGGTCAATAACATTTATGATTATCATTCGAAGTAGTTTACTGAATAGATTCCCTGAGATTATTTTTGGATTTAGTACAAAAATAGGATTAAATAGGAACGAGCCATTTTATTTTAATTTATCTCTAAATGTTGGTGATGATGAAAAAATTGTTAATGAAAACAGAATAAAATATTTTAATAAATTAGGTATATCTGAATTAGCTTATCAATCTCAAACACATGGTAATACAGTAAAAGTTGTGAACAAAGCCGGTCATGTCGGTTACTGTGATGCTTTAATTACAAATAAGAAAAAATTGGGGTTAGCAATTACTTCTGCTGATTGCTCGGCTATTTTTTTATATGATAATGTTAACAATGTAATTGCAAGTATCCACTCGGGATGGCGTGGAACTGAGAAAAAGATTTTAGAAAAAACCATTCATAAAATGATGCAAGAATTCAATACTAATCCCCAAAATGTTTATGCTTATATAGCTCCATCTATTTCTATGATGAATTATGAAATTGGGAAAGATGTCGCAGAAAAATTTAATTCTAAATATGTTTTGAAAAATGGTAAGAATATGTTTTTAAATGTTTCTTTAGCAAATTTTGATATACTAATTTCTAATGGTATTCAAAAAGATCATATCCAAGTTTCAGATGTATGTTCATTTGAAACGTCATCCCTTTTACATTCATATCGGCGAGATGGTGAAATATCGGGTCGTGCTTTAGGAATTATAGCGTTGCGGGATAATAATGAAAAGTGATTCTATTAAGATATTTATTGGTTATATTGGAATTAGTATTATTTGGGGTTCAACTTGGCTTGCTATTAAATTCGGATTATATTCGTTTACTCCATTTTTCTCTATTGGTTTGAGATTTTTTTTCGCTTCGGTTCTAATTTTTATTATAATGAAATTTCGGGGAATGACTTTACAAATTGACTTTCTTTCTTTAAAGTTATATTTAGCATTAACATTTTTTTCATTTGTAATTCCATTCGGATTAGTATATTGGGCTGAACAATTTATTGATACGGGTTTAGCTTCAATATTATTTGCAGTTTATCCTTTCTTTATAATTATCTTTTCATATTTATTCCTTCCAGACGAAAAAATAGGAATGCTTAAAATAATTGGTGTAACTCTTGGCTTTGTTGGAATTATTATCATTTTTTTCGAAGATTTTAATATTGACTTTTCAAATGATTTAGTAGGGATGTTATTTGTAATGTTAAGTGCAGTTTTGCAGGCTTCGATAGCAGTCCTAATTAAAAAATGTGGACAACATCTAAATCCCATTACGATGAATTTCTTACCATTATTATCAAGTGGCATAATTCTTCTTTTTGTGGGTTATTTCTTAGAAGATAGGAGCTATTGGAAATTTGATTTTAATGGGATTTTAAGTGTTTCTTATCTTGCGATATTTGGAACCGTCGTTGCTTTTACTTCTTACTATTGGTTGTTGAAAAGAATGAATATTGTAGTTCTTTCTATGAATGCATTAATTACACCTGTAGTTGCTATTATTTTAGGATGGATAATTCTATTTGAAAAATTTTCATTGTTTGATATTATAGGTAGTTGTATAGTTTTAATTGGAATTTTATTTGTTAATTTACAAGGCTTAAAAAATTATTATAAACAAAAGAGAGTAGCAATAAATGGAAAATATAATTAGAATAAAAAATGCAAGTTTCTATGCATATCACGGAGCAATGCAGGAGGAACAAAGCATTGGTGGTAAATTCGAAGCTGATATAGATATCTATACCGATTTTTTAGAAGCAGCAAAATACGATGACCTTCATAAAACAATTAATTATTATAATGTCTATAAAATTATGAATAAGGTCGTCCACGAAAAAAAATACAATTTAATTGAAACAATAGCTTTGGAAGTTACAGATAAAATTTTAGAAAATTTTCCGACTATAAAAAAAATTGCGGTCAGAATAAGAAAAAACAATGTACCAGTAGGTGGAGTAATTGAGTGTGTTGAAGCTGAAATTATTAAAGAAAATGCAAGATAATATTTTTCTAGCTTTAGGTTCAAATTTAGGCGATCGCAAAAAAAATATATACCGTGCAATCGATAAATTAAAACAAGATAAAAGTGTTTGTTTTGAAAAAATGTCTTCAGTTTATCTGACTGAACCTATTGGTATTAAAGAACAAAATAATTTTTATAATTGTGTCATAAAAGTTAAAAGTAACTATCCACCTAGTGAATTATTAAACGTGATAAAAAACATTGAGAAAAAACTTGGCAGGAAAGAGACAATAAAATGGGGACCGAGGATAATTGATATTGATATTTTATTTTTCGACAATTTGATAATTGATGATAAAAATTTATCAATACCACATAAAGAATTTGAGAATAGGGATTTTTTCATAAAACCAATGCAAGAATTAGAAAAAGATTTTACACACCCCAAATTTAATTTAGCAATGAAAAATTTTATTGTTGATAAAAATAATTTGACTATTTTAGAAAAGTTAACATAAAATTTCTTTGGAAAAAAATGGATAAAATTAGATACATTGCAATCGAAGGAGTAATTGGAGTTGGAAAGACCTCGTTGGCAGATATGCTAAATAGAAAATTAAATTCACTTATGATATTAGAAGAATTTGAGGATAATCCTTTTCTTGAAAAATTTTATTCGGACAGAAATAAATTTGCATTCCAAACTCAGATGCATTTCTTAATTAGCCGGTACAAGCAATTATTACAATTAAATCAAGCTGATTTATTCTTCGATTATCTTATTAGTGATTACATCTTTGATAAAGACCAGATTTTCGCATACTTAAATCTCAACGATGAAGAATTAAATATTTACGATAATATATTTCCTATGCTAAAAAGAAATTTACCAAAACCTGATGTGGTTATATATTTACAATCAACAATTAACAGAATACTCCAAAATATTAAAAAAAGAAATAGAAAAATTGAGAAGCAAATAAGCAGAAAATATTTACAGGATTTATGTGAGTGTTATAATCGCTTCTTCTTTAATTATGAAGAAACTCCATTGATCATTGTTAATGCAAATGAAATCGACTTTGTAAATAACAAATCAAATTTTGATGAGCTATATGCACAAATATTTCGAAAAGATAGAGCGAGAATTGAATATTTTAATCCAGGAGGATTACTTTTAAATGATTAGATGGATACTTATTGGTCTAATAATTTATATAGTAATGGAAATATTATTACGTATTTTCATTTATTTCAAAAAAATAAATTCAACTAAAGATAAGATTAGCGTTGATAGGAAAAAGAGTGAATCAAAAATAGATAGAAATGATATCATTGACGCTGAATTTGAAGATCTTGATGACAATAGTAAAAATAAATCCAAATAAATATGCGTCGAAAAAATTTCCTTTCAGTATTAATATTAAAATTTCTTAAGTTCATTTTAGGTAAAAAAGAAAATGATTCAAAGGATATTGGCAATCCAAAAGAAATCTTAATAGTCCGACAACATAATCAATTCGGTGATTTGCTTGCTTCGACTCCACTATTTAGTGCTATAAAAGAAAAATATCCTCTTTGTAATATTACGATTATTGTTAGTCCACAGAATCGAAATGCAATTGGAAAAAATATATTAGTAGAAAATATTTTTGTCTTTGATAAGAAAAAAATATTAAATCCAATTTATATTTTTAGATTGTTCAAATTATTAAGATTCAAGTACGATGTTACAATTGTACCGATAACAATATCTATTTCTTTTACGAGTAATTTCTTATGTCGTTTATCTAAGACAAAAATTAGGATAGGTCCAAAATCTTTAAATGGTAAAGTGAATGATTCACTCTTTTTCTTCGACCGAAGAATTGATATGAGCTGGGAGAATAATCCTAAAAGATATGTTGCGGATTATGGACTTGATATTATAAGACCATTTGGGATTGATACAAGAAATTATAAAATTATTATTTCAACTGATGAAATAGATGATACCGAAGCAAAAAATTTTATTGAAGAAATTAGACTTGAGAAAGGAGAATTTTTGATAGGTCTGCACATTGGAGCTGGAAAAATACAAAACAGATGGAACGTTGATAATTATTGCAGTTTAATTAAACAATTAAAAGGAAATTATAAAGTAAAATTTTACTTGACAGGAACCGATGCAGATAATGAACAAAATCAAAATCTAAACGAAAAATTGAATTTTCATATTCCTTGTTTTCTTAATAAAAATATTTCTCAAACAGCTGCACTAATCTCAAAAAGTAATTTATTTATTACAAATGATACTGGGATAATGCATGTAGCCGGTGCTACTGATACTCCACAAATATCTTTGTTCGGACCAACAATACCAGAACAGTGGTCTCCAGTTGGAGATCATAAATATTATTTAAAGTATGATGAAAACATTGATAGTATTACGGTACGAGATGTATTCAATAAATGTATAAATTTATTAGGAAAGCAAAATTTTATAAAGTGAAATTATAGTC
This sequence comes from Ignavibacteriales bacterium, assembly GCA_016936095.1. GTDB lineage: Bacteria > Bacteroidota > Ignavibacteria > Ignavibacteriales > Melioribacteraceae > JAFGPR01. The sequence goes on from JAFGPR010000078.1 coordinate 9,055, forward strand.
CGAATGCAACGCCGAATTTGCATGATATAAATTTTGAAGAAATTGTTTTTGTGTTTATAAAATTATAAAGGATATTAAGGTCAAGTTTTAAAAATTCACTTTCAAGAAATAAAAAACCACCACCTAGACCAAAACCAAGTTTTGTTTTTTGAACTTCTTCTGGTTCTAATTCTTTGTAAGCATCTTGAAACATGAAATTTATTCCACCTTCAACATTTAAATACGGCATAAAAGAACCGTAGAGTGGATACATACGTAATCCAAGATAAACCGGAATAATGCTTAAAGTAAAATCACTATGTGTTTTACATTCAAAAACAGAATATCCTGAAGATAAAGTAATATGAAAACCTTCAGTCATCTCAAGCATTAATTCAGCATTTAATCCATATCCGATTCTATATTCATAATTATAATCTGTTAAATTGCCCAATGGTATTAGTGTGTCAAAGTATAATCCAGCACCAAAATAATATTGAGCACTATTATTATTAATACAAAAAATTGAAAGCAACGAGACAAATAGAACTTTTTTCATTATTACTTTATATTATTTAAATAAAAACATAAATAAATTAAAAAATTTGCTTGCAAATATAAAAAAAATTACTAATATTAAAGTAGTAAATGAAAATAATTTTGTTTAATATTACAACATAGTATTTGAATTTTAATTAACCTTAATTTTTTAATCCTCTTGTAAATTTCATTCAATAAATCAATAAACCCCTTGTGCAATTCATTATGAATGCATTTTTAATAAATTTATTAAAAACAATATAGGACTTACAATGACACTTGACATTTCAAAATTACAATCTCAAAAGGTAGTTGAATTATACGAAATTGCAAAAGAACTAGGTATTAGCGGATATTCTGATTTAAAGAAACAGGACTTAATTAACAAAATTTTAGAGTCCCAGACATTAAAAGATGGTGTAAGTTATTTGAAGGGTGTTTTAGAAGTATTACCGGACGGCTACGGATTTTTGAGATCAGCTGATTATAATTACCTTCCCTCACCTGGAGATATTTATGTATCCCCATCGCAAATAAAAAAATTCGCACTTAGAACAGGTGATTTCGTTAGTGGACAAGTTAGACCTCCCAAAGAAGGAGAAAGATTTTTCGCACTCCTAAAAGTTGAAGCAGTAAACAACAGAGCACCTGAATTAATACGTGGAAGAACTCTCTTCGACAATTTGACTCCGCTGCACCCACTGAAAAGAATTAAACTTGAAACTATTCCTGGTGAATTTTCTATGCGAATCATGGATTTGCTTTCACCAATTGGCAAAGGGCAGAGAGGGTTAATTGTATCTCCACCAAAGAGTGGTAAAACAATTCTGCTTCAAAAAATTGCTAATTCGATTACTAGAAATCATCCTGAAATAAAATTAATTATTCTTTTAATAGATGAAAGACCTGAGGAAGTTACAGATATGCAACGCTCAGTTCAAGCTGAGGTAGTAAGTTCAACTTTTGACGAACCAGCTGAAAGACACGTTCAAGTTGCAAATATGGTAATAGAAAAAGCAAAAAGACAAACAGAAAGTGGTGAGGACGTTGTTATTCTTCTTGATAGTATTACAAGATTAGCTCGTGCTCATAATACTGTTATTCCGCACAGTGGTAGAATACTTTCAGGTGGTGTTGACGCTAATGCACTTCAAAAACCAAAAAGATTTTTTGGTGCTGCAAGAAATACTGAAGAAGGCGGAAGCTTAACTATTATTGCAACTGCTCTTATTGAAACCGGTAGCCGTATGGATGAAGTTATTTTTGAAGAGTTCAAGGGGACAGGAAATATGGAATTGGTGCTTGATAGAGATTTATCGGACCGAAGGATTTTCCCTGCAATTGATGTTAATAAATCCGGGACAAGAAAAGAAGAATTGTTACTTACAGATGATGAATTAAATCGTATCTGGATATTAAGAAAATATATTAGTGAATTTACTTCTGTAGAAGCTATGGAGATGTTACTTGATAAGATGAAAGGGACTAAGAATAACAAGGAATTTTTGCAGAGTATGAATTCATAACGAAATTGGATTTATTTAGTATAGTCAGAATAATGGAATATGATAATATACATTTCATACATCAAATTAAAAAACCAGTAATATTAAATTTTATTGAATATATACAACTATGATAAAGAAAATATTTCCTGTTTTATTAGTTTCAATATCAATCCTTTACTCACAAGAGTTTGAAAAAAAGTTAAATAATAATTTTATTAACTCACCAGTCTTTTTTGAGCAGAACTATATTAATTCTGCACAATCATCAATCCTGTTTTTATCCTATAAAATTCCTTACAATCTTTTAAATTTCATTAAGGAACAAAATAGATACTTTGCTGATGTTTCTGTTAATGTTGAATTAAAGGATAAGGATGATTTTATTTATAGAGAAGCAATGATTGATAATTGTTTTGTAGAGGAATATAATCTGACTCAGTCAAGAAAAAATTATTTAGAAGGTGTAATAAAATTTAATTTACCGATTGGGCAATATAAAGTTTTTGCAAATTTAGTTTTAAATAATTCTAAAAATTTAGTAATACCCCAGATAACAGATTTGCAAATTGAGGAAGACAAGTTTCCATTCATAAGACCTATTTTTGCATATAGAAATAATAATAAGGATTCTGTTGATTCATTTCGCATGACGAATTTTGGTAATAATATCCCTTTTATTCATCAAGATTTAACTCTTATAATACCTATAAAAGATCTTTTGCAGGATAATATAAGTATTGAAATAATTCAAAATAATGAAATTTGTTTTATTAAAAATATTACCAATCCAATTCCGTTTAAGTTTAATATTGAAAAAATGTATGATGAGATCTATTTAAATAATCATAATGGTGAAGAAATATTTTTATTTTTTATTGATGGATTTAATAAAAATTTATCCGAAGGTGATGTTCAAATTAAGGTTATCTGCAATTCTGAAGAACAGATTTTTAATTCTAAGGTAATATGGTTTGATAAACCGCGATCACTTCATTTCCCTGAATTTGCTATCGAAGTATTAGCAGCAATTGAATCTGAGGAAAAAATTAGTAATTTATTCAAAGGGGGCGAGGAAAAATATTATTCGAGCCTAATTGATTATTGGAAAGAGATGAAACCAAATGATGGTTATGCTTTCAACGAAATTATGAAAGAATATTATTTGAGAGTTGATTATGCGTTGGATAATTTTTCTTCATTTAAACTTAGGAACGGTCATGAGACTGATAGAGGAATAATCTATATTAAATATGGAAGACCAGATGAAATTGAAAGAGATTATTCAAAAAGAAATGATATTAACGAGATTTGGACATACACGAAATTAAACAAACAATTTCTTTTTGTTGACCAGACTGGAACGGGTGATTATAAGTTGACGAGTCAAAAATGAGACGATTTATTTTTACTTGTGGTGATATAAATGGAATTGGACCTGAAATATGTATAAGAGCTTTTAATAAATTAAACTTCACTAAAAATAAAATTATCTTTTTCTGTCCTTCTGATATCTTTCTTAAAACAATAAAAATAATTGGTTGTAGTTTTAATTATCGAATTTCCAATTCATTTGATGAAAAAGTATCAAAGGAAAATATGGTACTAGTGTTGGATATCGGAAATACAAAACAACAATTAGGTTATCCAACAAAATATTCTGGTGAAGCAAGTTATAAAGCTGTAGTACAAGCTTGCGAATTACTAAAGAAGAAAAAAGCTAATGCATTAATTACTGCTCCAATCTCAAAATATGCGTGGTATTTGGCAGGGAAAAATTTTACAGGGCATACGAGCCTTCTAAGTAATATTTTCAACTCCAAGAATTATTTAATGTCATTTATCTCAAGAAAGATGAAATGTGCTTTACTTACAATTCACAATCCTATCAAAGAAATTACAAAAAATGTAACCAAAGCGAAATTACAAAATGCAATTGAAATCGCATATAATAGTTTAATAAATGATTTTAAGATAAAAAATCCTAAGGTTGCTATACTTGGATTAAACCCACACGCTGGTGAGGATGGCCAGCTTGGACATGAAGAAGGAAATATCCTGCTACCTGTAATAAGAATATTCTCTAACATTATTTTAGAGGGACCTTTTCCTGCTGATGGTTTCTTTTCTAATAAAGATTACAAAAAATATGATTTTGTAATTGGGATGTATCATGATCAGATTTTAATTCCATTTAAATTACTAAATGGTAAATCAGGTGTAAATTACACGATGGGATTACCGATTATCAGAACTTCCCCTGCTCATGGTACTGCTTTTGATATTGCGGATAAATTTATTGCTGACGAAACAGGAATGATTGATAGCTATATCCTTGCAAATAAAATATTAAGTAATCGAAAAATTAGTGATGTTATCTAATTATAGTTTTTTACCGAAAATATATGACCAGATGATGTCTCATCTTAATTATAAAAATTGGGCTGATTATATATATAAAATTTATCGATACTA
>JAFGPR010000079.1 GCA_016936095.1 Ignavibacteriales bacterium
AAATTTTGATTTATTCCGCGATAGCTCAATGGTAGAGCATGCGGCTGTTAACCGCAGGGTTGTAGGTTCGAGTCCTACTCGCGGAGCGAAAGGAGCCCCAGAAGAAATCTGGGGTTTTTTTATTTATGTATTATGTATATGTTTTATATTCAAAAATTTATCATAAAATTTATATTGGTCAAACAGAGAATCTAGATAGAAAATTATTTGAACATAATAACGGTTTGCTTGCAGTTTATACTAAGAAATATAAACCATAGAAGATAATTTATACTGAAGAATACAAAACGAGAAAGGAAGCACTGATTAGGGAAAAGCAATTAAAATCACAAAAGGGTAGAGAATTTATTTGGAATCTAGTTAAAGAGCAGAAAATTGCAGGTTCGATCCATTAACTAACGGACTACTCGCGGAGCGTAAATATCAGACTCACAGAAATGTGGGTTTTTATTTAAAAGATTGAAATTATTTAATAAATACACTATTTTAAATAAGTGAAATAAATTTTCAATCGTATTAAATCAAAATGGCAAAAAATTCGAACAACTCCATTGACGAACCTCTCGAAAAAAAACTTTGGAAAGCTGCGGATAAACTACGCAAGAATATGGATGCAGCAGAGTATAAGCATGTTGTACTTGGACTAATCTTTCTTAAATACATATCCGATGCATTTGAAGAGCAGTATGAAAAATTAGTTGCTCAGAAATCTGATGGTGCTGACCCCGAAGATAAAAATGAATATACTGCCGAAAATGTTTTTTATGTTCCGCAATCTGCAAGATGGAAATGGCTACAAGGGCGAGCAAAACTTCCAACCATCGGAAAAGATATTGATGACGCAATGGATGCAATTGAAAAGGATAATCCGAAATCACTAAGAGGGGTTCTGCCCAAAGTGTATGCACAAGAAAAACTTGATAAACAAAGTTTGGGAGGTTTGGTTGATATGTTCAGCACAGCAACACTTGGAACTAAAGAAGCACAAAGTAAAGATATTCTCGGAAGAGTGTTTGAATATTTCCTTGGACAGTTTGCTCTTGCAGAAGGAAGGAAAGGCGGACAATTTTATACACCAACTTCTGTAGTAAAATTACTTGTTGAAATGCTTGCGCCCTACGAAGGAAGAGTATTTGACCCTTGCTGCGGAAGCGGAGGTATGTTTGTTCAGAGTGAAAAATTTATTGTAGCACACTCCGATCATTACAAAAAGAAAAATGGGAATGGATTAAAAATAAATCCAAAAGATAGAATTTCTATTTTCGGACAGGAAAGTAACCAGACTACCTGGCGTTTGTGCAAAATGAATCTTGCAATAAGAGGGATTGGAAGTGATAATATTCGATGGAATAACGAAGGAAGTTTCCTAAACAATGCTCACAAAGATCTTAGAGCAGATTACGTTTTAGCTAATCCACCATTTAATGACAGCGATTGGAGCGGCGAACTTCTGCAGAATGATGCACGGTGGAGTGTACTGGGTCAGAAAATAATTCCTCCGGCAGGTAATGCTAACTACGCATGGATAATGCACTTCATCTATCATCTTGCACCGACTGGACAAGCTGGCTTTGTTCTTTCCAAAGGTGCCTTAACAACTCAAACAAATAATGAAGGGGAAATTAGAAAAGCTCTGATTGAAAAAGGGTTGGTTGATTGTATTGTAAATCTTCCAACAAAGTTATTCTTAAATACACAAATTCCAGCTTGCTTGTGGTTTTTATCCCGCAATAAAACCAATGGTAGCCCTTCGACAAGCTCAGGTCAAGCTTTTAGAGATAGAAAAAATGAAATACTTTTTATAGATGCGCGAAATCTTGGATATCTTGTTAACAGAAGAAACCGTGATTTAAGTGAAGATGATATTAAGAAAATTGCCGGCACATATCACAATTGGCGTGCATTGACAAGCTCAGCATCCTGCAAGTATGAAGATATTCCCGGATTCTGTAAGAGTGAGTCTTTAGACAGGGTTAGAGAATTAAATTATGTCCTAACTCCCGGAAGATATGTTGGCCTTCCTGATGATGAAGATGATTTTAACTTTGTTGAAAGATTTACATCACTTAAAGCTGAATTAGAAAAGCAACTTGCAGAAGAAGAGGAGTTGAATAAAAAAATATTAGAGAATCTAAATAAAATTGAAACTTGATATCACAAATCGTGACATTAGAACATAAATAAGTTAAATATGGTGAAATCTAAACAGGATATAACACTTGTAAATCCCAATGCTATCCAGCAAAAAATTTTTACAATTCGTGGGGAACAGGTAATGGTGGATAGAGATCTTGCTGAGCTTTACAAAGTGCCTACAAAAAGACTCAATGAACAGGTTAAAAGAAATTTAGAGAGATTCCCTGAAAAATTTAGGTTTCAGTTAAACAGCGGTGAAAAAACGGAACTGGTCGCAAATTGCGACCGGTTCAAGAATCTAAAACATTCTACGGTAAATCCTTATGTTTTTACTGAACAGGGTGTGGCAATGTTGTCAGCTGTTTTGAAAAGCAAAATTGCTGTAGAAACAAGCATACGAATAATTGAAGCCTTTGTTGCAATGAGAAAGTTTATCATTAACAACGCACAGATTTTCCAGAGAATTGATACCGTTGAAAGGAGACAATTAAAATATGAAATGACTACAGATGAAAAATTTGAAAAAGTTTTTGATGCTTTACAAAAAGAAAAAATAGAACCGAGACAGGGTATCTTCTTTGACGGACAGATTTTCGATGCTCACAAATTGGTCTCTGATATTATTCGTAAGGCAGAGAAATCTATCGTATTGATTGATAATTATATTGATGATACCGTACTTAATCTTTTTACTAAAAGAAAGAAAAATGTTACAGTAACGATTTATACCACGAACATTTCCAAAGCTCTGGAGACGGATATTAAAAAATTTAATGCACAATATCAGCAAATTCAAGTAAAAGAATTTAAAACCTCGCACGACAGGTTTATGATTATTGATGATAAAGATGTTTATCATTTTGGAGCTTCGCTAAAAGACCTTGGTAAGAAGTGGTTTGCTTTCTCTAAGATGGATAAAACCGCATTTGAACTTTTAAGTAAAATTTATGAAATATCGACAACGGACTCTGAGGTTCTTGAGGATAAAGGTGGTTTCGAGTGCCTCAACCACCGCAAGAATTTCAAAAATCAGAATAAAGAGTTGCCTGAGGTTCTCGAAGAGTTGCCTGAGGTTCTCGAAGGCAACTTATCTGAAAATCTTAAAAAGGTCGTGACTGATGGGTGATACTATGAGCTTGTCGAATAGTGATTGGAAGGAATACAAACTTGAAGATATAATTCTATTCCAAAGAGGGCACGACTTGCCAAAAACTGAAATGTTGGCTGGAAAATATCCAGTCGCAGGTTCAAACGGTGTTATTGGGTATCACAATAATTTTACAACTAAAGGTCCGGGAGTAACAATCGGGCGAAGCGGGAACATTGGTAATCCACAATATTATGAATCGGACTATTGGGCACATAATACTGTTTTATATGTTAAAGAGTTTAGAAATGCTACCCCAGAATTTATTTACTATTTTCTTCTTACTCTTGATTTTACTCAATTCAATGCTGGTAGTGCTGTACCGACATTAAATAGAAATCATATTCACGATCTAAGAATGCGATTTCCAGAAATTCCTGAACAACAGTCTATCGCCTCAATTCTAAGCAGTTTAGATGATAAAATAGATTTACTCCACCGCCAGAACAAAACTTTAGAGCAATTAGCAGAAACACTTTTTAGGCAGTGGTTTGTGCTTCGACAAGCTCAGCACCCGGGAGCCGATGAGAGTTGGGAAGAAAAGACAATTAACGATGTCTGTCTAAAAATTAATTCAGGTGGAACACCTTCGACAAAAATTAGTGAATACTATAATGGAAGTATTAACTGGTATTCTACAAAGGAGTTAAACGATAATTTCTTATTTGAAAGTGTTTCTAAAATTACTGAAACAGGTTTGGAAAATTCTTCAGCAAAACTCTTTCCTGAAAATACAATCGTAATTGCAATTTATGCTGCTCCGACCGTCGGAAGATTAGGAATATTGGCAAATGAAGCATCATTCAATCAAGCTGCTTGTGGATTCATAACTGATGAGGATAAAATTTGTTTTGAATATTTGTATTTATATCTCTTAAGTTCAAGACAAAAACTTAATGATATGGCCTCTGGTTCTGCACAACAAAACTTGAATGTGACAATAATGAAAGACTTCCCAATAATTCAACCTACTTTAGAAATTATGATTGGTTTTAGAAATTTAGTGCGACCAATATTTAGAAAGATAAAGGAAAACTCAAATCAAATCCGCACACTCACACAACTTCGTGACACACTATTACCCAAGTTGATGAGTGGTGAGGTGAGGGTGAAATAGATGGATGACTCAAAGAAAATAATAATATCACCAGTCTATATGATGCAATTAATTGGAGAGGTGGAAAAGAAGATTTGGGAAAAATATCCTTCTTATAAGAACGCAAAACTTTATATCAATAAATGGCACGAAACTGATAACTATTGGGAAAATTTTTCTATAATATTGAAACAAAACGGCGATATTGATTTGACTAACACTCTACACAATATCGATGGTGAAACTTTACTTAAAATTGCAATTGATTTGGGTGTCGAAACACCAGATTTTATTCCATCAATTCCGTTATTTAGAAATGAAATAAAATCAAACTATGAAAATGTGAGTCAAACTTTCGAAAAAGCTTACATACAAATAGAGGAACATCCGGATATTGCAATTGGTTTAGCAAATTCTGCCTTAGAGAGTATTATTAAAGAAATTTTAAAAGATGAAAGACTATCAGCAAAAATAAATTCGAATAAAACTTTATATGAATTAGCAAGTGATATATTAAAAGAATTTCAATTGTATCCAACTTCTGATATGCCAATAGAAATAAAAACCATCGGAAGTTCATTGCTTTCAGCTTCTCAAAGTATCGAGAAACTTAGGAGTGCCAAAACAAATTTTCATGGTAAGACAGGCGAAGATTATGTAATAAAAGATTCATTATATACCTACTTTATTTTTAATAGTGTAGTAACTGTTGGATTGTTTCTCTTGTCGTATTATAAAAATAAATTTCCAAAACCAAGCGAGAATAATTACGAAATATCAGATAATGATGATCTGCCTTTTTAATAACAATAAATTTCGCACACTCACACAACTGCAGGATACACTCATACCCAAGTTGATGAGTGGAGAAATACGTCTTAACCGTGATTTGCATGATTAAAAGATTAACAGGATTAAAAGAATAACAGGATTAAAGGATTAACAAGATTATGAAATATGAAGATTTAACAAAGAAGATTATTGGCTGTGCAATGCGAGTTCACAGTGTTCTGGGTAATGGCTTTCAGGAAGTAATATATCAAAGAGCATTGGCAATTGAATTGCAGTATAACGGACTTCAGTTTGAAAGAGAAAAAGAAATGGATATATTTTATAGAGATGAAAATATTGGCACAAGAAGAGTAGATTTTTTTGTTGAGAATAAAATTATGGTTGAGTTAAAGGCAATAATAAATTTAGAAGATGTTCATTTAGCACAAGCAATGAATTATCTGGAAGCATATAATATGGAAATAGGACTATTGATTAATTTTGGAGCAAAAAGTTTACAGTTCAAACGGTTACACAACAATAAAATAATCAAGGAATCCTCAAATCAAGAAAATCATGGTTCAGACAATTAAATGATATGAAAAGTATTACCGAAAATAAAATAGAACACTCCACGCTTGAACAACTCCAATCACTCGGTTGGGAATATATTCACGGCTCGGTAATATCACCAGATGGTGAGAAACCCGAACGTGAGAGTTATGAACAAATAATTTTAACGGATAGATTGCGCAAAGCAGTTTCTGTAATAAATCCTCACATTCCACAAGAAGCACAGGAACAGGCAATTCAGAAAATACTTCGCATTTATTCTCCGGATATACTTCACAATAATGAAACCTTTCAGGAGTTCCTGGTTGAGAAAGTTAAAATACCTTATCAGCAGGATGGCTATGAAAGAAGTTATGAAGTAGCTTTAATAGATTTTGAAAATATTGAGAATAATCAGTTCCTTGCTGTTAACCAATATACGGTTACTTCGACAGGCTCAGCAACCGTAACCAAAAGACCGGATATTGTATTATTTGTTAATGGTATTCCTTTGGTTGTCATCGAGTTAAAAAATCCTGCGGATGAAAATGCAACAATCGAATCAGCTTATAACCAGATACAAACCTACAAAGCAATGATTCCGGGCTTGTTTACTTACAATGCTGTTTGTGTAATATCGGACGGATTGGAGTGTAAAGCAGGAAGTGTATCAGCAGGATATAATCGCTTCACTGCCTGGAAAAGTGCGGAAGGAGAAAAAGAAGCATCACGCTTCAAACCGCAGTTAGAAACTCTCATCTATGGAATGTTAAACCCAAAAACAATTCTGGATGTAACACGAAACTTCATTGTATTTCAGAAGACAAAAAAAGAGGATGCAAAAACCGGTATTACTCAGGTGAAGACAGACAAAATATTAGCTGCATATCATCAGTATTACGCGGTTAATAAAGCCGTTCAATCAAGTATAAAAGCATCCGGCGTAAAGGGAGACAAACGAGGCGGAGTTGTCTGGCATACGCAAGGTTCAGGAAAAAGTTTGAGTATGGTGTTCTATGCAGGTAAGCTAATTACTTCACCTGAAATGGAGAATCCGACAATAGTTTTAATCACAGATAGAAATGATTTAGATGACCAGTTATTCGATACTTTTGCTGCATCAATGCAATTGCTAAGGCAGGAACCGGTGCAGGCAGAAAGCAGAGACCATCTTAAACAACTTTTAAAGGTTGCAAGCGGTGGAATTGTGTTTACAACTATTCAAAAATTTCTACCGGACACTTCGATGCTTCGACAAGCTCAGCATACCAGCTTAATGTCCACTGCGGTTTATGAAATGCTTTCGGACAGAAGGAACATAATTGTAATTGCAGATGAAGCACATAGAACTCAGTATGGATTTCAAGCATCATTGAAAGATATAATTGATAAAGAAAGTAAACAATTAGTTGGTCATCGTATCGCTTATGGATTCGCAAAGTATATGCGGGATGCACTGCCTAATGCAACATATATCGGATTTACAGGAACTCCAATTGAGAGAGCTGATATTAATACTCCGCAGGTGTTTGGTAATTATGTTGATATCTATGATATAGCCAAATCTGTTGAGGACGGTTCAACGGTAAAGATTTATTATGAAAGCAGATTGGCAAAAGTAAATCTTGATGAAGAAGGCAAACGATTAATAGAGGAATTTGACCAAGAACTTGAGAATGACGAGGAAATAAGTGAAAAAGAAAAAGCAAAGGCAAAATGGTCAAAACTTGAAGCGATAGTTGGAAATAAAAAGAGAATTAAAAATTTAGCAAAAGATATTGTTGAGCATTTTGAAAAACGGCAGAATGTATTCGACGGCAAGGCAATGATCGTTTCGATGAGCCGTAGAATTGCAGTTGATTTGTTTAATGAAATTGTTGCTCTTAAACCGGATTGGTATAATGAAGAACTTGCAAAAGGAACTATAAAAGTCGTAATGACCGCTGCAAGTTCTGACGGTCCTGTTATGGCAAAACATCATACAACCAAACAGCAGAGAAGAGATTTATCAGACAGAATGAAAGACCCGGATGATACTTTGAAGATTGTAATAGTTATTGATATGTGGCTGACCGGATTTGATGTTCCTTGTCTGCATACGATGTATATTGATAAACCGATGCGTGGTCATACATTAATGCAGGCAATAGCACGAGTTAACCGTGTATTCAAAGATAAACCCGGTGGACTGGTAGTAGATTATCTTGGAATTGCAACCGATTTAAAGAAAGCATTATCTTTTTATTCTGATTCAGGTGGCAAAGGAGATCCGACAGAAGATATAGAACAAGCTGTTGAAGTAATGCTGGAAAAGCTTGAAGTAGTTCAGCAGATGTTTAACGAGGAAAGTAAAACACAAAAAGATATTCTGGTGGAGGAACCTGAAGCTTATTATAAAGGTCAGTACAAATTTAACTATAACCGTTTTTTTACAGGCACACCGAACGAGAAACTGTCAATAATCCTTCAGACAGAAGAGCATATACTTGGATTGGAAAAGGGAAAGGAAAGATTCATCAGGGAAGTTACTTTGTTAAGTCAAGCATTCTCATTGTCAATGCCTCACCCAAAAGCGATGGAAATAAAAGAAGAAGTCGCATTCTTTCAGGCAGTAAAATCCAGGTTAGTAAAATTTGAAGTGGAAGGAAAAGGCAGAACATCAAGAGAGATTGATACTGCGATAAAGATGATAGTAGATCAGGCAATAAGCTCAGATAAAGTAGTTGATATTTTCGCAGCTGCTGGAATTGAAAAACCGGATCTTTCAATTCTATCTGATGAGTTTCTGATGGAAGTTCAGGGAATGACACATAAGAACCTCGCACTTGAATTGTTAAAGAAACTATTAAATAATGAAATAAAATCCAGATTGCGAACTAATCTTGTTAAGAGTAAGAAATTTTTAGAAATGCTTGAAAATTCAATTAAGAAATATCAGAATAACTTGCTGACTACTGCACAGATAATAGAAGAATTAATAAGAATTGCAAAAGAAATAAAAGCATCCGACGAAGACGCTAATAAACTTGGGCTATCAGAATCTGAATTGGCATTTTATGATGCACTTGAAACAAATGACAGCGCAGTAAAAGTTTTAGGAGATGAGATACTTAAAACAATTGCAAGAGAAATAGCAGATAAAGTAAAAAAGAATGCTACTATTGATTGGACTATTCGCGAAAGTGCCAGAGCAAAACTTATGGTGCTTGTTAAACGGACATTGACTAAATACGGCTATCCACCGGACAAACAACAGAAAGCTATTGATACAGTTTTAAAACAAGCCGAGTTGTTTGCAGACATATTAACTGCATGATGGAATCATTAAAATGTTTTTGAAAAAGTTAATCATTTACTATTTTAGTGATGACATTAATAAAATTTTAGGTAACAAAATGAACCATTCATTTATTAGACCGAAATCTTTTTTCGTATTAACAATTGCGCTATTCTTAATTTTATCTTCTTTCTCTTTCGCTCAAGAAAAAGACACTAAATATGTCTTGCGAATTAGACCCGCCGGCGATGCCAAAATTATTCTTACATTTAACATTGCTTATGCAGAGGGTGATTCAATAACCTATCCAAAATTAAAGTTTGAACAATACGATACAGAATATGTTAGAAATATTGAATCAGAAAATTTTGAGGCACTCATCCAATGTGAAGATGAAGAACAATCTTTAGAAGTAACATTGGATAGTATTGAGGGTGTCAAAGTAACAGGAGGGGTAGTCGGTACATCCAGAATAATTCATGTATGGAAGAATGAGGGCAGTATTGGTATTTCTGGATTTTAATTACTCTTGATTAAAATAAAAATTCCCTAATTATCTTGGGGATTTTTTTATCAGATAGTGTCCATATTTCTATAGAATAACATTTCAAATATTGGAATTTGTTTTATCAATAATAGAAATGTGCTTTAAATTTGAATATGAAAATATTAATAGTTGACAATTATGATTCGTTTACATATAATCTCGTTCAATTGTTGAATATATTTGTCGACGACATTATTATAAAAAAGAATGACGAAATCTACCTTGATGAAGCAAGAAAGATCAAACCTGATAAAATTTTAATTTCACCCGGTCCTGGCAGGCCAGAATATTCAAATATAACATTGGATTGTATTAAAACATTAGGAATTAAAATTCCGATACTTGGTGTATGTCTTGGTCATCAAGCTATTGGATATTGTTTTGGTGCAAAAATTGTCAAAGCTTCGGTTTTAATGCACGGAAAAATGTCAAATATCATTCACGATAAAAAAACTATTTTTAATAACATTCCTCAGAATTTTGCAGGTGGAAGATACCATTCATTAATTATTGAAAGAGAATCCATACCTGATGTATTTGAGATATCCGCATATACTTCAGATGGAATTATTATGGGAATACGTCATAAACAATTTCCAATTGAAGGGATACAATTTCACCCAGAATCGATATTAACGATAGAAGGAGAGAAAATAATCAAAAATTGGTTAGAATTATAAAATTTATTGACTTAGAAAAAGTCCTTATTTACTTTAAACATAAGATGTAATAAATTTCTTAATAAAGTTACAATAAAGTTTTTATTGAAATGAAATTTAAAGTTATTGTTTTTTCGATTTTTGTTTTACAAATAAATTTAGCTTACTTTCAAATAGAAACATATTTCGAAGTAAAAAAATGATGCTTTTGAAATGGAAAAAATTTATTTTATAAAGTAAAATTTGATTAGCATAAAATAAAATGTTTTTGTAATTTTAGCAACTAAAAATTATCTTAAATGGAGGTAAAATGAAATTATTTTTCAGATTGATTATTTTAATCTTAATTACTGTAACCACGGCTTACTCAACCTCCGATAAAACACTCGGTACTACAGGTAAAATTGCAGGTCGGATAACAGACAGCAAGACAGGAGAGCCCATACCATTCGTCAATATTATTATTATGGGTTCAAATATGGGAGGCGCTTCTGATATTGATGGGTATTATTCTATTATCAATGTGCCCCCGGGTGTTTATGAGGTTAAAGCTTCTGCTATTGGCTACAATGCTCAAACAGTGCAAAACGTCAAAGTATCTATTGATTTGACTACATCACTTGATTTTCAGTTGTCCGATGTCAGTTTCCAACTCGATCAAGAGGTAGTCGTTATTGCAACAAAACCTATGATTCAGAAAGACATAACAGCCACAACTTCAATTGTTGGCGATGAACTGATTTCTCAGTTGCCTGTTTCTGAAATCAATGACGTTTTACAACTTCAAGCAGGAATAACTGTTTCGGGTGGTAATCTTCATATTAGAGGAGGACGTAGCGGACAAATAGCTTATCAGATTGATGGCGTTCCCATAACCGATTCTTATGATGGAAGCACAATAGTTGATGTTAATGCTAGTGCTGTTCAAGAGCTTCAGGTCATCTCTGGTGCTTTTAATGCTGAATACGGACAAGCAATGTCTGGTGTTGTAAATTTAGTTACTAAAGATGGTTCGAATAATTTTAAAGGTTCGATTACGACTTACTTTGGTGATTATGTGTCCAGTAAAACCGATTTATTCTGGAATATTGATAAATTCAATGTTGGCATTGACAATTTTGAAGGGAGTGTAAGTGGTCCGATTATTAAAGATAAATTCTTTTTCTTTGTTAATGGAAGGCATTTTTATAATGAAGGACACATATACGGACGTCAATTCTTCTTGGTTACTGACAGAGCAGCGGAGATTCCAAATACGAATTCATATAATATTACACAATCTGGTGATTCCAATCTATATGTCCCGATGAATCCAAATGAAAAGTGGTACGGGCAGGCAAAATTGACTTTTCGTATTTTACCTGAAATGAAAATATCTTACAACTATATGGTTGAAAGACAGCATTATAAGAGTTATAATGGATCTCGTTTAACTCCTGACAATAACTTAAACAGATTTCGAAATACTTCAACCAACATTGTATCAATAAATCATGCAATATCAAATAAAAGTTTTTATACATTAAATTTTAGTTATTATTTCAAAAATTATTATCATTATCTATTTGAAGATATTCACGAAGGTAATTCAACCTTTTATGTTGATAACAGACAACTTCAAACACCACCTTATAGTTATGGTATTGGTGGAACGGATGGTAGCAGGTTTACACGAAATTCTGCTACAACTGTTTTAAAGTTAGATTGGGCAACCCAATTTACTCAAGAAATAAATGTTCAATTTGGTGGTGAGTTCAAGCAACACGTATTATATTTTCATGATATAAATTTACAACCAAAATTGGATGCTAATGGTATCGTTGTAACTCCTTATGATGTTGATATACCACCAATTACCTCACCTGACCATAATCAATATACTAAAAAACCTTATGAAGGTGCTGCATATGTTCAGGCGAAATTTGAAGCATTCAATTTAATTTTTAATGCAGGTGTTCGTTTTGATATGTTCAATTCAAATGGTAAGATATTAAGAGATGCAACCGACCCTAATATTAATAATCCATTGAAACCAAGCAATCAATTTTTTGATTACAACGAAAATGGTGTCCAAGACCCGGGTGAACTAAGCAAAACTGTAGCCGATAGATTAGAGTACTGGTATGATAGAGCACCTATTAAATATCAATTAAGCCCACGATTAGGTCTTGCGTTTCCAATTACTGAAACGGGTGTAATTCATTTTTCTTATGGGCATTTTTTCCAACTTCCAAGTTATGAATTTATGTATCAGAATTATGAATTTGAAGTATCAGATGCATCTGGTAATGTTGGTTTGTTAGGTAATACTGCATTAAATCCTCAACAAACTGTAAAAGGTGAAATCGGATTACAACAGCAAATAACTGAATCAATGGCAATTGATGTATCAGTATTTTTCGAGGATTTTAGAAATTTAACTGGAACACAAAATTCAATTGTAGATATGTTCGGCGGTGCAAGATTCTATGATCAATACTCAAATACTGACTTTGGTTTCTCAAAAGGTTTTATCATTAAATTATCTCAAAGATTTTTCGACGGTTTAGCTGCAAATATTGATTATACATATTCTGTTACAAAAGGCAATGCTTCAAATCCTGCTGATGCAAGAAATGCATCTTTGGGTGGAGCGCTACCTGAAACATATATTGCCCCCTTAAATTGGGATCAGACACATACGCTAAACTTTTCTGTTGCTTATACAAAAGCTAACGATTATGGATTTTCTTTAATTGGTAATTTCTTCACAGGTCAACCCTATACACCACAGGTTAATAAAAATACAAGAGTAACGCAAAATGCTTTCCCCCGAAATTCTGAATATAAACCTGTGATATTGAATATGGATATCAGAGTATTTAAAGATTTTATATTACCATTTGGTTCGATACAAGTTTTTGTTAAAGTGTTTAATATTCTTGATATGGACAATCCTTATGCTATTTATGCAGATACCGGTGATCCATATTTTACTTTTTCGAAATACGAAGCTGAGAAGATAAACCCAACAATGTATTACAATACATTAGATGAATTATTCACAAACCCAGGATTTTTCTCTGAACCGAGAAGAATTGAAGTGGGTCTTTCATATAATTTCTAATTATAGTAGGTATGAATATGAGAAATAAAATAATTAAATTATTAAAAGTTTCACTTGCAGTTGTTCTGCTTTTACCGGTAGTTATTCTTTCTCAAACAAGTGATCCAAATTTGCTATCGATTGGATACCATACTGGTAATAGAGCAGGAATTTCTTTTTATAATGATGGACAGATTGCAGGTTTTAATACAGGTGTTGATATTCGAGGTGAATGGCCTCTCGGTTCAGGCGAGAATTATATTGGTGATTGTATTCCTTTAATCGCTGTAGAATTTCTAAATAATTCAGGTGATACACTCCATTCAGTTGAAATATCCCGTGGACCAAGAAGTGGTCAATTCGATGAACGACATCCAACACTAAACTATCGTTGGGCTTGGAATCCAGTCCCCGGATTCAGGAATCCAAATTATCCATCTGTAGCAATGAGCCATTTATCTAATTCTTGGCCTATTGAAGGATGGAATGACCCAGTAGCGGGGAGTTGGAAAGATGATGAAGGAAATACTCAATGGTTCGGATATTTTGGTAGGGGTATTGCAAATGCTGACCAAGAATCATTTTTCGAAGCTGATGACCAATGGGATGATGAATTTAATGGTAATTTTCATCCTGATGCAACTGATTTAACCAGGAATGGTATGGCATTAAAACTTAGACAAAGAGGTTTTCAATGGTCAAGTTTTCTTGCTGAAGATGCCATATTTTGGTTATATGATATAACTAATGACGGAACGACAATTTATAGAAAAGCAAATTTCGGAACAGTAGTTGGAACTCTTGCCGGTGGAGATGGCGATAGCCAAGATGATATGGCAGACTTCGACCCTAATGATTGGATAACTTATTCTTACGATAGCGATGGAAAGGGTAATATCGGACAAAAAGTAGGTTGGGTTGGTTATGCGTTTTTAGAATCACCAGGTAATCCGTATGATGGTGTAGATAACGATAACGATTCACAAAATCCAATTTCGCCCACTTTCGATGGGAATGATTTTCTTGCAGTAGTATATGATGCTAATAGTACTGACATAAGAAAAAATACAGTTATACTAATAAATCCTTCAAATTACGTGAGAACTTCTTATAAGTTAGTAGGACCAATTGATACTGTTTATTCTTTAGGGACACAATTTGTAATTGTATCAGGAGTAACAAGTTTAAGAGAGGGGCATATCGCTAGCTATTCTGCTAATGTTGCGATTCCCGATGTAACAGCAAACGATGGTTATGACAATGATCTTGATGGTTTGATTGATGAAAACGAAGCAATACATTATGCTGCAAAAATAGAAAAAGGCTATCTGACAGGTGTAAGATATGTTGATTATTATACCGGAGCTGGAACGGCAGATATGTTAATTGACGAAAGGAGAGATAACAATATTGACGAGGATGAAGATTGGGATCCGTTGTTTGATGATGTCGGAACTGATGGATTAGGACCAAACGATGATAATTATCCTGGACCGGATCCGGATGGAACGGAAGGAAATGGATTTCCTGATCAGGGTGAACCAAATTTTGGCAAAACAGATACAGACGAATCCGATCAAATTGGTTTGACCTGTTTTGACTTTTTTGAACTATCAGCTGCACCTAACCTTAGTCAAGATGAAAATCTTTGGAGTAGAATGTTACCTGGTAGATTTGATTTAGTTGATCCGACACCAATGGATGGTGATTTTATTTATGGTTCTGGTTATTTCCCGTTACTTCCAAATACTATCGAAAGGTTTTCTACATCTCTATTATTTGGAGAAGACAAGAAAGATGTAACTAACAACAAAAAAGTTGTACAACAGATATATAACTCAAATTATAAATTCCCACAAGCTCCAAGAAAGCCAACCTTGTTCCTCACTCAGGAGGATGGAAAAGTTAAATTATATTGGGATGGTTCTCAATCGGAAAATTCACGAGATTTTATTACCAAAACAAATGATTTTCAAGGTTATAAAATTTATCGTTCAACCGATGCTAATTTCAGAGATTCAAGACTTATTACAAATGCACTTGGAGTATTATCATTTGATAAACCGTTAATTCAATTTGATTTGGATGATACATTAAGCGGATTTTATTATCCGAGTGAAGGACTTCTTGAATTATATAGTGGCACGACTTTCTATCTCGGCGATAATACCGGCATCGTAAATACTTATGTTGATTCAACAGTTACACCGGGTATAACATATTATTATGCTTTATGTTCTTATGATGCTGGAGTTGAAGATAAAGAAATATTTCCAGAAGAAAATTCAAAATTTATTTATAGAACAAATACGGGTGAAATAATAACTGACATCAATACTGGATATATTACTCCAGGTAGAAGACCCATTGGATACATCCCAGCAGAAGCAACTGAACTTGAAAAATCAACTGTATTTATTGGAACAGGCTCAGGATATGCAGAGATAATAGATGATGCAGCAATTAAGGATGGTTACAATTATCAGATTGTTTTTAAAGATACTGCATTGCAAGGTTATACTGAAAGCTGGTCATTGCTTGACTTAAATACACCTGACACAGTTTATATCTCTGCTATTAACCAAACATATTATGTTAATCCGATGGATTCTATCGCTATTCCGACAGGTATAGATACAATTCTTGTTAACAACAAGAAAGTCAAGGTTATTGGAGGTTATTATAAAGCAGAGTATGATACTTTAATTAATAATTGTATTAAATTTTTAGGAAATACTCCTATCGTACAAGGTGTTCGAATACAACTATATAATGATGCAGTAATAAAAATTGACACATTACAATCAGGGTTTAATAATACAGCTACGGATACATTACCAAATGTAGTTACAAATGTTTTCCAGTCATACGCAGGCGATGAAATCCGCAACGGTATACCAATGCCATATGATTATGAGTTTGAGTTTTACAATTCGATTGTTGATACATCCGTAACCGATACATTATATCGTGGTGTAAGGAGAATTATAATACCACCAATGGCGGCAAATTTCAAAGTAAAGAATTTGACAACAAACAAGTATATAGATTTTGTGTATAGTATTCCAGCCAGCACAACGAGCACGACTCACAACATTTGGTTTAAGGAAAGAATAGATGGAATCGAAAAAAGGACATGGCAAATAAATTTTCTTTATAGTTCAGTAGTAAATGCACCATTAGAATCCCAAGGTACTTATGACTTTTTTACATTTAAACCATTTAACGAAAATGATATATTTACCTTTATTGTAAAAGCTCCTACCGTTAACGATGAAGTTGCATCAGAACAATTGAACAGAATAAAGGTTGTACCTAATCCTTATGTAGTTACTCATGAGGGCGAGCAAAGATTACTTAGTACTCAAACAAGTGGTCGTGGCGAAAGAGAAATTAGATTTACTTATATACCTCCTGGTTCTAAAATAACGATTTATACTGTAAGAGGTCAGTTGATAAAAACTCTTCACCACGAGGATCTATTTATCGGTGATGTATATTGGAATTTACGAACAGAAGAGAATCTTGATGTTGCGTATGGAGTATATGTTTACGTTGTTGAAGTACCTAATGTCGGTACAAAGATTGATAAATTTGCTTTAATTAAATAACAAATTACAAAAAACAAAAACCAAATAAATAATAAATAATAAATAACAAATAATAAATTACAAAATGCAAACAAATAACAATAAGCAAAATACAAATTCCAAACCTATATATGATTTGGAAGAAAGACTTTTGCAATTTGCTAAAAAAGTCAGGTTATTTGTTAGAAAAATAAAGGTAGACGAATTAAATAAACCAGATATGATCCAACTTATAAAATCATCTGGTTCTGAAGGAGCAAATTACATAGAAGCAAATGAGTCGCTTAGTAAAAAAGACTTTATGCTTAGAATGAAAATATCAAGAAAAGAAGCAAAAGAATCTATATTTTGGTTAAGAATTCTTGAAATTTATGTTGGAAAGGAAAATTTTGAAGAATATATTGAAATATTGAATGAGGCAATTGAGTTAAAGAAAATATTATCTTCAATAATTGAAAAATCAAAGTAATTAAAAATTTATGTATAACCTTATTTTATCATGTTTGAAATTTGTAATGACATAGTCATGCCTTCGGCATTTGTAATTTAGAATTTAATTGAAATTTGTAATTTGTAATTTGGAATTTATTTGTTATTTGTGTTTTGTTATTTGAAATTTAAAAATAGATGGAGTATAAAATGAAAAAAATATTAATGCTAATAATTTTAATTCCGTTTTTAGAAGTGTCTGCTCAATCAAAAGTAGGAACAACAGCAGCTCCGTTCCTTACTAATCCAGTGGGTTCGAGAGCTATCGGTATGGGTGGTGCATTTGTTGCAACATCAAACGATGTAACAGCATTATTTTGGAATCCTGCGGGTATCGCACGAATTGGTAATGGAGATGCATCATTTACGCGTACAAATTGGTTTGCAAACATTACCTACAATTGGGCTGGAGCAACTGTTGACCTTGGAGAGCTTGGTGCATTAGGTTTGAATGCGACTTATTTAGATTATGGAAAGATGGAAGTTACTACATTAGCTGAATACGATGGAACGGGTGAATATTTTACAGCATCTGATATGGTCATCGGTTTAACATATAGTCGAAATTTGACAGATAGATTTGCTATAGGTGTTACTGCAAAATATGTCAGCCAGAAAATCTGGAACTGTTCAGCAAGTGCTCTGGCATTTGATTTCGGTGTTCTATTTGTTTCGGATATTTACGGATTGAGAGTAGGTGCAACAATTACAAACTTTGGTGAGGAAATGCAATTAGATGGAAAGGATCTTTATGTTCAA
>JAFGPR010000080.1 GCA_016936095.1 Ignavibacteriales bacterium
AAATTAGAATTGTCTCAATTAATTGAGGCAGGTGCACATTTCGGTCATCTTACCCGCCGTTGGAATCCTAAAATGAAGCCTTATATTTTTATGGAAAAAAATGGGATTCATATCATTGATCTGAAAAAAACTATTGATACACTTGAAAAGACAGTTGGTCACGTTACTGAAATTACTTCAACTGGTAAAAAAATGCTTTTTGTAGGTACAAAAAGACAAGCCAAAGTTGTTATTACAGAAGAAGCCAAAAGAAGTAATTCGCATTGGGTTAGCGAAAGATGGTTGGGTGGTATGCTTACTAATTTTTCAACTATCAGAAAAAGTGTAAAGAGAATGCAGAACATCGAAAAGATGGAAGGGGATGGTACATTTGAAAAAATTACTAAAAAAGAAATTCTTGAATTATCACGTGAAAAAGAGAAACTAAAAAAAATACTTGAAGGTGTTGAAGATCTGAATAGATTGCCAGGAGCCCTTTTTGTAGTGGACATTAAGAAAGAAAGTATTGCGATAAAAGAAGCAAGAAGATTAAATATTCCGATTTTTGCGATTGTTGATACAAACTGCGATCCAGATGATGTTGATTACTTAATTCCAGCTAACGACGATGCAGTAAGTACGATTTCTATTATTACTAAAGCAATTGCAGATGCTGTGCTCGTTGGTGAAGAGAAAGCAAAAGAATTAAGGGCACATGAAACCGCTGAAAAAGAAAGAGTAAGAAAAGAATCGGATGATACTCATGAAGAAGAAAAGAAAGATGCAGGTCAACCGAAAACAAGAAAAGTAAGAGTTGACTTCAAAGATAAAAGGGGTAAAGATAAACCTTTTGATAAATCAAGTAGACCAAGATTTGATAAACCAAGAGAAGATAAAAAGGAAGATAATAAACCAAATAAAGAAGAAAATAAATAATAAGACTGAAATAAATAAGAAGGAATATACTATGGCTATTACTGCTCAACAAGTAAAAGAATTACGCGACAGAACCGGTGCAGGTATGATGGATTGTAAAAAAGCCTTGACGGAATCGAATGGTGATTTTGAAAAAGCAATTGAAATTCTAAGAAAAAAAGGTGCTGCTGTTGCTGCTAAAAGAGCTGAAAGAAGTGCAAATGAAGGATTAATCGTTACTAAAATTTCTGAGGATAATAAATTAGGTGTTATTGCAGAATTAAATTGCGAAACTGATTTTGTTGCTAAAAGTGATGACTTTGTTTCTTTTGGTAAGGCAATGCTCGAGATTATTTACGATAAAAAACCTAAAACCATTGATGAACTCTTGAATTTATCAATTAATGGCGTTAAAATATCCGATGGACTAAATGAGATTATTGGAAAAATCGGCGAGAAAATAGAAATTTCAAGATTTAAAATCGTTGAAGCTGCAAGTGGTGCTCTGATGGATTATGTGCATCATGGTTCAAAACTCGGAGTATTAGTTAAAGTTGAAAATTTACCAGCAGAGAAATACAATGATTTTTCTTCGATACTTAAGGATGTTGCAATGCAGATCGCAGCAATGAAGCCTATTTGTGTTGCTCGTGAAGATGTTCCCAAAGATTTAATTGAAAAGGAAATGGATATTTATAAGGAAATTGCTCTTAAAGAAGGAAAACCAGCAAATATTGTTGAGAAAATTGCACTTGGAAGGATGGATAAATTTTATGAGGAAGCGTGTTTACTCGAACAACCTTATGTAAAAGATAATGCTAAAACAGTTGCTCAAGTAATTGATGAATGCAATAAGCAAAATTCGACTACGATAAAAATTGATAGTTTCTTGCGTTATCATGTAAGCGACGAACAAAAAAATTAGTAACATTTATAAAAGGTGATTTTGAGTAGTTTTCTACAAAAAATTCTTTTAATAAAAGTGGCTTCTCTTCGTTATAAAAAAAATAATTCGAAGATTACCACTTTTTTTTTATTTTAAAATCAAAATATTTTTTTTTGAGGTTGTTATGAGCACAAATAAATATAATCGCATTCTTCTTAAGCTTAGTGGAGAATCTTTACTGGGTGAAGAAAAATATGGAATTGATCCTAAGATGATTGATTTTTACGCTAATGAAATTTATAAGGTTCACAAATTAGGTGTTCAGGTAGGTATTGTTATTGGAGGGGGTAATATTTTCCGTGGAGTTGGAAATAATAATTCAACAATTGAAAGAGCTACTGGTGACTATATGGGAATGCTTGCTACAATGATAAATTCACTTGCTCTTCAAAGTGCATGCGAAGCAAAAGGAATTTTTACACGTTTAATGAGTGCTATTGAAATGCGACAAATAGCAGAATTGTATATTCGACGTCGTGCAATAAGGCATTTAGAAAAAGGACGAGTTGTAATATTTGGAGCAGGAACAGGCCATCCTTTCTTTAGCACAGACACAGCGGCATCCTTAAGAGCTGTTGAAATTGAAGCAGATATTATTCTTAAAGGGACACGGGTTGACGGTGTATATGATTCTGATCCGGAAATAAATCCAAATGCGAATTTTTTTACTGATATTACATTTATGGATGTATTACAAAAAAATTTACGTGTAATGGATATGACTGCGATTAGTCTATGTCAGGAGAATAATTTACCGATTGGCGTGTTTAATTTCGGTGTAGCTGATAATTTGTTAAAAATTGTTCAAGGTGAAAAATTAGGAACTGTTATTCGATAAGCAAATAATAACTTAATTGAGGGAATATATGAATCAAATAATTAGCAATGCTAAAACAAAAATGGATAAGTCCATTAATACATTCAGAGAGGAAGTAGCAAAAATCAGGACGGGAAAAGCTACTACTGCTTTGCTGGATGGTATAAAAGCAAATTATTATGGAAATCCAACACCACTCAACCAAATGGCAAGTGTTTCAGTGCTTGATATTCACACTTTGTCAATTACACCTTGGGATAAAACTGCAGTTCAGGAAATTGATAAGGCAATTAGAAGTGCTGACCTTGGATTAAATCCTATTAGTGATGGGACAAATATCAAAGTACCTATTCCTCCTTTGACAGAGGAAAGAAGAAAAGAAATGGTTAAGATGGTAAAGAAAAATGGTGAAGATTTTAAGGTTGCAATACGTAATATTCGAAGAGATGCAAATGAGCATTTGAAAAAAGAAGAAAAGGATAAGAGCTTAACTGAAGATGATAGAAAAAAAGCCGAAAATGAAATTCAAAAATTAACTGATGAACATATTCAGATGGTTGATGAAATAATCAAACATAAAGAAACAGAAATAATGGAAGTATAATTTTTAAAATTAGTAATTAAATGTCGCCAGTAATAATTGTAATTTTAATTGTAATCGGAATTTTTATTATTGTTGTATTAGGTAACAAATACAAGTGGAACAATACCATTCCGGATCCGTTTAACGTCGAACTTGAGAAAAATAAACTACGTTCAGGAACATATTTTTCTGGTTTCCCTGATTTGAATGTAAAAATTTATTTTACTTATTTTATTATTGAAAGCACAAAATTATTGATATATATTTATTATCCTGAAAACAGATTGATAACTTTTATCTTAATCTCTAATATAAAGGATATATCACTACAAGATAAGACTTATTTAGATAGTCGAGTTACTTTAACACGTTTTTTCACAATTGGATTTTGGTCATTTATCTTTAAAAAACAAGAAATGAAAAATGGAAGATTTCTCGTACTTAAAATTCAAGAAAATGAAATTGAGCGAGAGATTCTATTTCATTTTGATGGTGAAAATATGATTGTTTATGCTAACAAAACTTATGATGCCTTATTAAATTTGTTAACTCAAAAATGAAAAATGTTACTAATTTCAAATTAAAAAATTTTCAGCCGTCAATTTTGACGGCTTTTTTATTTTCAAGAATGAGAATATTTCATTATTTTTAGTTGTAATTAATTAAATAATTAGCAAATTTTTAACGAGGTAAATTCCAATGTCAGTAACAAAAGAGCAATCACTAAAATATCATTCGCAATGGAAACCGGGCAAAGTAGAAGTAATATCTACAAAACCATGCTCAACCGCTGATGAATTATCTCTCGCTTACACTCCTGGAGTTGCTGAACCCTGTAGGGAGATAGAAAAAAATATTGACGAGGTGTATAAATATACCGCAAAAGGTAACCTTGTCGCCGTAATTTCTGATGGTACTGCAGTTTTAGGTCTTGGGGATATCGGACCTGAAGCAGGCAAACCAGTTATGGAAGGTAAAGGAGTTCTATTCAAAAGATTTGCTGATGTTGATGTTTTTGATATTGAACTTGGAACAAAAGATCCAAAAGAAATTATCAAAACAGTTCAGTATTTGGAACCAACTTTTGGTGGAATTAATCTCGAAGATATTAAGGCGCCGGAATGTTTTGAGGTTGAAGAAGAATTAATTCGCACAATGAAAATACCTGTCTTCCACGATGATCAACATGGGACAGCGATTATTTCCTCTGCAGGATTATTGAACGCTGCAGAAATTACTGGTAAAAAAATAAGTGATTTAAAAATAGTTGTATCAGGCGCAGGAGCTTCCGGTATCGCTTGCTGTAATATGTATGTTCTTATGGGTGCTAAAAGAGAAAATATTTATATGTTTGATTCGAAAGGATTATTACACAAAAAGAGACATGACTTGAATAAATACAAAGAGAAATATGCAAGAGAATATGAGGAGTTTGCTTCTTTAGGAGATGCAATGAGAGGAGCAGATGTCTTCCTGGGTTTATCTAAAGGTGATCTAGTTTCAGCTGATATGGTTAAAGGTATGGCTAAAGATCCAATTGTTTTTGCAATGGCTAATCCTGATCCAGAAATACGGTACGAAGTTGCAAAAGCTGCTAGACAAGATGTTATAATGGCAACCGGTCGTAGTGATTACCCAAATCAAATAAACAATGTTCTAGGTTTCCCATTTATATTCAGGGGTGCTTTAGATGTTCGAGCAACAAAAATTAATGAAGAAATGAAAAAAGCCGCATCATTGGCACTCGCACAATTGGCTAAAGAAAAAGTTCTTCCAGAAGTAATTAAAGCTTATGGTGGCAAGAAATTTTCTTTTGGTCAGGATTATGTTATACCTAAACCATTTGACCCACGAGTACTTTATAATGTTGCTCCTGCTGTTGCTAAAGCTGCAATGGAAACGGGCGTTGCATTGAAACCAATTACTGATTGGAAAAAGTATGATAAGGAATTGAGAGAACGATTGGAATTTTCACGAAACGTTGGCGAAATGATAGTTGATAAATTATCAATAAGATTTGATAAGAAACCTTTACTTAAAAAAGTTGTGAAGAAGAAAGCAACTACGAAAAAAGTGAAGAAAGTTGTTAAGAAAAAAACAGCAACAAAGCCAAAAAAGGTATTAAAGAAAAAAACTATTGCAA
Source organism: Ignavibacteriales bacterium (assembly GCA_016936095.1). GTDB lineage: Bacteria > Bacteroidota > Ignavibacteria > Ignavibacteriales > Melioribacteraceae > JAFGPR01. The sequence goes on from JAFGPR010000080.1 coordinate 5,384, forward strand.
AACCAAAGAAAAGAAAATAGTCAGTAATTTATTGATTTGGTATAATCATTAAATAATTTGCCAACAAGGGGTGATAGTCCCTTGTTGGTTATATTACATTCTTTAGTGGGAGCTTCTCCCACTTTTTTCATATTTTATAAGCATTAGAAACTTCTGAAAAATTAATTGACATTGATAAAAATTTTAAATATTATTGTAGTCAAAAAGATAAGGGGAAAAAATGCGAAG
>JAFGPR010000081.1 GCA_016936095.1 Ignavibacteriales bacterium
AAAGAAACAAATTCTGTTGTTACCATCGGAACTTTTGATGGTGTACATATCGGACATAGAAAAATTATTGAAACGTTACTGAATATTTCTAGAGAAAAAAAACTATCTAATTTTGTAATTACTTTTGATCCTCATCCTCGAAATATTGTAACGGAAAATTTCAAGAATAGTGTTCTTACAAGTATTGACGAAAAAATCGAGTTGCTTGGAAAACTTGGAATTGAAAATCTATTGATTGTCAATTTCACGAAAGAATTTTCACAGTTATCATCAGAGGATTTTATTAAAGATTATCTGATTGAGAAATTGAACACAAAGCATGTTATCGCAGGCATAAATCATAAAATCGGCAAGGGAAGAAATACAGATGAAGCAATTTTGCAGGAACTTGGAAAGAATTTGGGTTTTGATGTAAGTGTTGTTGAACCAGTGATTTTTGATGACGATATGGTAAGCAGTACAAAAATCAGAAATGAAATTCTTTTAGGTAATTGGGAATTAGTTGGGAAGTTTCTTGACCGAAATTATTTTATATTTGGTAAAGCTGTCGAGGGTGTAAGCAGAGGGAAAAAACTTGGATATCCAACTGCAAATATTCAACCGGATGATAAGCATAAATTAATTCCAAATAATGGTGTTTATATTGTCAGTTGTGAATTGAATTATAAAAAGTATTTTGGAATTATGAATATCGGATTGCGACCGACATTTGCTGATACAGAAGAAAAAGTAATAGAAGTTCATCTGTTTGATTTCAATGAAAATATTTATGGACAGAAAATTAAAATTGAATTACTTAATTACATTAGAAAAGAGAAAACTTTTCCGAATACAGCAGAACTTATTGAGCAAATTAAAAAAGATATTGATACAGCGAAAATATTCACCGCAGAGACACAAAGACGCAGAGGTAATAATAATGAATAAAAAGAATTTATCTATAATAATGTCATTCTGAACATAGTGAAGAATCGTGTCCTGTATAAAAAAAATATTTCGCTTTGCTCAGTATGAGATAGAGTAAAAATCTAATTAATTAACTCCGGTTAATTCTGGAGTTACATTGTATAACATAAAACGGAGAAAAAAATGTCGATTACAAAAGTCGAAAAAGTTGATCTTGCCAAAAAATTTGGTAAAGACGAGAAAGATATGGGAAAAACTGAAGTTCAGATCGCCATATTAACAAAAAAAATCAATGACCTAACCGGCCATTTGACAACTCATCAGAAAGATCACTCATCTCGTCGTGGATTATTAATGATGGTTGGTCGAAGAAGGAGATTACTCGATTACTTGGCGAAGAAAGATATCGAAAAATATCGTGCATTGATTAAAGAACTAAACATTAGAAAGTAAGAGGTTAAATTAAATGATATTTAAAGAAATTGAAATTGGCGGAAAAAAATTATCTATCGAAACAGGTAGATTCGCCAAACAAGCTAACGGTGCAGTGATGGTCAGATACGGTGATACAATGGTTCTCGTTACCGCAGTTGCTGAAAAAGAACCAAAGGAGGGTATGGATTATTTTCCTCTATCAGTTGAATATCGTGAAAAATCTTCTGCTGCAGGAAAAATTCCAGGCGGATTTTTTAAACGAGAAGGAAGACCTTCGGAAAAGGAAATTTTGAGTGCGAGATTAATTGACAGACCAATACGTCCACTATTTCCTGATGATTTTAATAACGATACTCAAGTTGCAGCGTTTATCTATTCTTTTGATGGTGAAAACGATCCAGATGTAATTGCTGCTGTAGGTGCTTCCGCTGCATTGACTATTTCTGATATTCCATTCATTGCTCCGATTGGTGAAGTCAGGGTAGGAAGAATCAATAATGAATTTATTGTTAATCCTACTTTATCTCAATTGGAAGAAAGTGATATGGAACTTGTTGTTGCTGGAACGGAAACTTCAATAATGATGGTGGAAGGCGAATCAAAAGAAATATCGGAAGGAGATTTATTGGCTGCTCTTCGTTTTGCTCATACTGAAATTGTTAAAATTGTTAAAATGCAAAATGAGTTGCGCGAGATGTGCGGCATTTCTAAAATGAAAGTTGCAAAAAAAGAAGTGAACGCTGAGTTGCTTAATGATGTTAAAGTATTAGTCTATGATAAGAGCAATGAAATTGTAAATACTGTTTTAACAAAAGTTGAACGTTCACAAAAGAATTCTGATTTACTTAATGAAACAGTTGAAGCATTGAAAGAGAAATTCCCACTTGAAGATTTAGAAAAACAGGTTGGCGAAATTCTTCACGACATTGAAAAAGAGCAGATGCGTTCAATGATTTTGGAAAAGGGAAAAAGATTAGACGGCAGGAATACTACACAAATCAGACCAATAACAATTGAACTCGGAGTGTTGGCAAGAACTCACGGTTCGGCTTTATTTACCCGTGGTGAGACGCAAAGTCTTGGTTCACTTACACTTGGAACAAAACGAGATGAGCAAATTATTGACGGCTTACAGGAAGAATATAAAAAGCGATTTATTTTGCATTATAACTTTCCGCCATTTTGTGTTGGCGAGACAGGACGATACGGAGGTGTAGGTAGAAGAGAAGTTGGACATGGTAATTTAGCAGAACGCTCATTGAAAAATATTCTTCCACCCGAAGAAGTTTTTCCCTATACAGTTCGATTGAATTCAGATATTCTGGAATCTAATGGTTCATCTTCGATGGCTTCTGTTTGTTCAGGTTGTCTTTCGTTAATGGATGGTGGTGTTCCGATTAAAGCAATGATTGCCGGTATTGCAATGGGTCTCGTGCTTGAAGGTGATAAATTTACCGTGCTTTCTGATATACTTGGTAACGAAGATCATCTTGGAGATATGGATTTTAAAGTTGCTGGTTCAGCGAATGGAATTACTGCTTTTCAGATGGATATAAAAATTGAAGGTGTCTCATTTGAAATTATGGAAAAAGCATTGCAACAGGCAAAAGAAGGACGATTGAATATTATTGAAACGATGAAGAATGTTATTAGTGAACCGAGAGCATCAATATCACAATATGCACCTATTTTAGTCTTTACAACAGTTCCTGTTGATAAGATTGGAATGGTAATTGGACCCGGCGGTAAAAATATTCAGGCAATTCAAAAAGATTTTGGTGTTGAAATTGTGATTGAAGAAGACGGCAAAGTAAATATTGCTGGGATTAATCACGAGATGACTCGAAAGGCAAAAGAGTATATTGAAAGGATGACCGAAGCTCCGGCAGAAGGGAAAAATTACGAAGGGAAAGTAATTAAGATAACTGACTTCGGAGCATTTGTCGAAATTCTTCCCGGTGTTCAAGGGCTTTTACATATTTCTCAAGTTGATATAAAACGAGTTGACAAAGTATCTGATGTATTAAAAGAAGGCGAAATAATTAAAGTCAAATTGTTAAAAATTGAAAATGGTAAGATGAGCTTGTCAAGAAAAGCGTTGATGAAACCTGAAAGGAAAGAAGAAAAGAAAAAAGAAAGCGACGAAGAAAATAAAGAGTAAAAAAAATACTCCTAAATAATTAAAGCCCTGTCAATTTTTTGATGGGGCTTTTTAATTAAAACTACATCACGTAATGAGGTTTTTTCAATTTGTCTTTCCCTATCTCAGAATTCTTTTTTATATTTATAATAAACAATATCATTTTTTATGCAATCAACTTTAATAAAACTTCAAGAATTAATTTCTAACTTCGACATTCATCGCCAAGAGTATTTAAGTGGGAAATATGACGAAACACAAGTCCGCCACAATTTTATTGATAAATTCTTCATTCTTCTTGGCTGGGATGTAAATAATGACAAAGGAAACTCTCTCGATTATTGCGATGTGCTTCACGAAGATAAAATCATTATTGAAAACAGACCCAAAGCACCCGATTATAGTTTTAAGATTGGTAAGGAAAGAGTATTTTTTGTTGAGGCAAAAAAACCGTCCATTCCAATTGGTACTGCAATCGAGCCTGCTTTTCAGTTACGAAGATATTCATATACTGCTAAACTTCCTTTTTCAATACTTACCGATTTTCAAGAATTTGCTATTTATGACACAACTATTAAACCTAACAAAACCGACAAGGCAAGTATTGGTAGGACATTTTATTGTAAATACACTGAATACGAAAATAACTGTGACTATATCTACAACATTTTTTCCAAAGAAGCTGTTTTGAAGGGGAGTCTCAAAAAATACATTGAAGATAGTTTAAAGAAACGAGGAACAAGTCAGGTTGATAAA